>JBFHQK010000114.1:0-8493 GCA_041592255.1 Fontimonas sp. | reverse complement strand
GCGGTTTCATCTATGACGAAGCGGTCGGCATGCCTGCCAGCGGCATCGCCGCCGGTACCCGGTTTGCGGATCTCCCCGACGACTGGACGTGCCCTGAGTGCTCGTCGCCGAAGGATTCGTTCGAGGTCTACAGCGCCTAGCCGCGTCACCCCCTGCACGCCGTTCCGGCGCGGTCCGGATCGAGAGAAAGATGAAACACATCATGACAACGCGCTATCCAGCGCACTCCGACGTCGTCATCCGCATGATGACCGACCGTGACTTCCACACGCGCAAGCTGGAGGCCATGGGCCTGAGCCACTACCGCGTGCTGGACCACGCGTGCGACGGGCAGGATTTCCGCATCAGGATCGAGCGCAAGGTGCCGGTGCAGATGCCGGGCCTCAAGGGCGCCGGCGAGTCCACCGTGATCAACGACGAGCGCTGGAGCATCGGCGCGAAGACCGGCGGCGTCACGGTCGAGCCGCAGGGCATGCCGGTGGACATGACGTGCACGACGCAGCTGTGCGACGACGGCGGCGACTGTGTGCTCACCTTCGAGTGGGACATCAACGCCCGGATTCCGGTCGTCGGCAAGACGCTCGAGAAGTTCATCGTCGCCGACATGGAACGCCGTGCCGCCGACGAGGCGCGGGTGTCGATCGCGCTGCTGGACGCGTATCGCTGACTGGCGCGCCCGCGGCGCGTACGGCGAATACTCGGTTCGGACGAGGCGCAGCGGGCGCGTCGTCATACCATGGGACGACGGGCGCCGTCGTCGATCCACGCGGCGTGCGAACGAATGCGCGCGGGGCCGCCATCAGCAGCGCACAACACGGTGTGCACCGCATCACGAGGAGAGCGTAATGAAGGTCAAACAGCTGTTGGCGACGTGCATGCTGGTCGGCGTCGTCGGGATTCCGCAGCACGCTGCGGCCAAGGTGTCGGCTGAGAAGGCCGCAGAACTCGGCGGCGATCGGCTGACCTGCATGGGCGCCGAGCGCGCCGGCAGCGACAGCGGCATCCCCGACTACAACGGCACCTGGGTCGGCAAGTGGCCGGGCCTGACCAAGCCGCACGGCTACGAGCCGGGTCCGTACGCCGACGAAAAGCCGCTGTTCACGATCACGGCGCAGAACATGGCGCAGTACGAGGACAAGCTCACCGAGGGGCAGAAAGCCCTGCTCAAGCAGTATCCGGACTCGTACCGGATGAACATCTACGCCAGTCACCGTGACTTCGGCTTCCGCGACTGGGTCTGCGACACGGTGAAGAAGAATGCGGTCAGTGCCGAAGTCATCGACGATGGCCTGGGCGTGCGCGGCACCGGCGGCGCGATCCCGTTCCCGTTCCCGGAGAACGGCACCGAAGCGGTGTGGAACATCATCAATCCGCACCGTGCCTGGAGCGAGAAGGCGGTCTGCGACATCGCCGACGTCTACGCCAACGGCAGCATTGCCTGGGGCCGCAACAAGTTCATGACGCTCAACCTCATGAACGATCCCAACGAGCGCCGCCCCTATACCGAGAAGATCAACGCCTACTTCTTCACCAGCTACCTGCTGCCGGAGCGCGACAAGGGCTTCACCGGCGTCGGCTTCCAGCCCAACAACTTCAAGACCGACGCCACCCAGGCCTGGCAGTACCAGCCCGGCATCCGCCGCGTGCGGCAGGCGCCGGAAGTGTGCTGCGACTACCCGGTGCCGCCGGCGGGTCTGCGCACCGTCGACGACGACTACGTCTTCAACGGCTCGCCGGAACGCTACACCTGGAAGCTGGTCGGCAAGAAGGAGATGTACGTTCCGTACCACAACTTCAAGGTCAACGATCCGGCGGTCAGCTACAAGGATCTGATCAAGCCGAACACGATCAATCCCGACTACGTGCGCTATGAGCTGCATCGCGTCTGGATCGTCGAGGGCTATCTGCGCGACGGCTTCCGCCACATCTACAGCAAGCGCCGCCTCTATGCCGACGAGGACACCTGGCTGGCGCTGTGGGCCGACAACTACGACGCCCGCGGTCAGCTGTGGCGGACGGCCTTCGTCAACTACTTCTACTCGCAGGAGTCAGCCGCTTTCCATCGCGGCGCGTCGATCTACCACGACCTGACCGCCAAGGCCTACGAGGCCGGTTATCTGGTCAACGAGCGCGGCGAGGACTGGTGGCGCATCAACATGCCGCTGTCGCCGGCGCTGTTCAGCCCGCAGGCGGCGGCGCGCGCCGGACACTGATCGGGCGGCGGGCCATGCAGCACAACGGGGCGGGCTCAGACCCGCCCCGTCCACTACAAGAGGGGACCATGAAAAACGCGTTCATCACAGGTGCAAACGTCGGTCAGGCCAACCTGTTGGCCAAGGCGCTGGTCGGTCGCGGCTGGCGCGTGTTCGCCGGCGTGCTGCCGGGCGCGCCCACCGATCTGAAGTCGGGCGGCGCTCTGACCGTCGTCGATCAGGATGTGTCGAACACCGAGTCGGTGCGCAAGAGCGCAGAAGTCGTCACCGCCGCGCTCAACGGCGAGGGCCTCGATCTGCTGATGAACGTCGCCGGCGTGGCCAATATCGCGGTGGGCGTGCTCGAAGCCGCCGACCTGGCTCAGGCCGAGCGCCTGTTCCACATCAACACCTTCGGCCAGCTGCGCGTGATCCAGGCGTTTCTGCCGCTGCTGCGCAAGAACGCGCCCGGTTCGCGCATCGCCAACTACAGCTCCGGCGCGATCATCGCCAACCCGGTCGGCGCCGGCATCTACAACATGACCAAGCATGCGATTCACGGCATGACGCTGACGCTGCGCCACGAGCTGGCGCCGTTTGGCGTCGAGGTCACGTCGATCATCCCCGGCGGGGTGCTGACCGGCATGTCGGCGAATTCGCATGAAAACACCAAGAAGACCTGGGCGATGCAGCCGACCGAGCTGCAGCGGGTCTACGAGCCGCTGCGCGCGGTCTCGTGCCAGGTGCTGCCGGACATGCTCGAAAAGACTGGCAGCACGCCGGAACAGGCGCTCGACGGCACGCTGGCGATTCTCGACAAGAAGCGCTGGAAGCCGATGGAGTACCTCGGCAAGGACGTCAAGCCGATGGGGGTGATGCGCCGTCTGCTGTCGGACAGCCAGCTCGAAGGGATCATGCGCAAGACTTTCAAGATTCCGTCCGCGGCCTGACCAGGGCGCACTCGCATCGGAGGCACCTATGAACGCCGTACTGAAGGAAACCAACCGCTTTCAGCCGCTGTTCGAGCGGCTGAGGCTGAAGTCGCATGAACTGGCGCTGACCACCGCGGAGCAGCGCGTCGACAAGATCCGCCGTCTGCTCAAGGCGACGCTGGATGCCCGGCCCGCGATTCTGGAGGCCGCGCACAAGGAACTGCGCGTCAACGCCACCGACGTCGACGCCCAGTTCCTGATGATCAAGGCCGAAGCCGAGTTCATCGCCCGCAATCTGGCATCGTGGATGGCGCCGCAGCCGGTGCAGGGCTCGCTGATGACGCTGGGCAAGAAGAGCTACGTCCACTACGAGCCCAAGGGCGTGGTGCTGCACCTGTCGACCTGGAACGCGCCGATCGCGGAAGCCTTCGTGATGGCGTTCGGCGCCATTGCTGCCGGCTGCGCGTTCGTGCTCAAGCCGTCCGAGCTGGCGCCGCATTCGGCCCAGGTGCTGGCTGACATCTGCGCCCAGGTGCTGCCCGAAGACGAGCTGGCCGTGACCATCGGCGCCGCCGAGGTGGCATCCGAGCTGCTGCAACTGCCGTTCAACCACATCTTCTACATCGGCGGCCATAACGTCGGGCGCATTGTCATGCGCGCCGCGGCCGAGCACTTTGCGTCGGTGACGCTGGAGATGGGGGGCAAGAATCCGGTGATCGTCGATGCCAGTGCCGACATCGACGACGCCGGGCGCAAGATCGCCTGGGGTCGCGTCGCCAATGCCGGTCAGGTCTGCGTCGCGCCGGATTACGCGCTGGTCCATGACAGCGTCGCCAAGGATTTCGTCGCCGCACTCGGCCGGCACATGACGGCGATGTACAACGCCGACGGCAAGGGCTTCCAGCGGTCGGGCGATCTGCCGCGGATCGTCAACCGCCGCCATTTCGACCGCATCAAGAGCCTGCTCGACGACGCGCTGGCCAAGGGCGCGCGCGTCGACTTCGGCGGGGAGACCGATGCCGATGACCTCTACATCTCGCCGACGGTCCTGACCGGTGTCAGCGAAGACATGCGGATCATGCAGGAGGAGGTCTTCGGGCCGATCATCTGCGTGCTGCCGTTCACGCAGCGCGAGGCGGCGATCGAGACGATCCGCCGCCGGCCCAAGCCGCTCAGCTCCTACGTGTTCGCCAAAGATCGCGCGGCCATCGACTGGTTCCTCGCGCGCACGACCTCGGGCAGCACGGTCGTCAACCACAACCTGATCCAGTCCGGCACCAATCCCTACCTTGCCTTCGGCGGCATCAACGCCAGCGGCATGGGGCGTGTCGGCGGCCGTGCCACCTTCCTCGAATGCTCGAATGCACGCTCGGTGGTCGAGGAAGGGCCGCCGGTGGGCGATCCGAACCTGATGTACCCGCCGTACTCGGACAAGTACAAGCAGATGATCGCGCAGATGCTCGGTAAGGAGATCAAGGTGCCGGATGCGGCGATCAATCTCATCAACGGCATCATCAAGTTCACCAGCCTGTTCAAGCGCGGCTAGGACGCGCTGGCTCATGGCAGGCCGATGGCGCCAGTGCTCAGGCCTTGAGCGTGGCGCCGTCGGCGGCCAGCAGCCGGGCCGCGACCGCCGGTCGGCAGAAGCAGCGCACGAAGTCTGCCTGGATCGCGGCAATCACGGCGGCATGCGGCGCCAGCATTCCGCCGCTGACCCAGCTCGCCAGGCGCGCCTGCTGCAGGGCGAGCGTCAGTCGCGCCTGGTCCGCAGGGGCGTCGGAAATGAACAGCTGGTTGCGCGTGCCCCAGGTGAAGACCTGTTCCATCATCGCCAGGCCGCGCTCCCACATGTGCTGCTCCTCGGCGCTGGGCCGTGCCGCGCTGTGATACCAGGCGTGGCCATCCTGTAGCTGCATGTTCAGATAGTTCGGGTGTTCGAGCAGAAAGCTCAGCTGCACCGCGATCAAGGCCAGAATCTGCTCGACCGACTGCGGCGCCTGCAGCAGGTTCTGCGCCCGCTCCATGACCTGCGACAGCATCTCGGCATCCCGCGCGATCAGGATCGCGCGGTGCAGTTCCTCCTTGCCCTTGAACTGCTGGTACAGGGTCGCCAGCGATACGCCGGCGGCCTGCGCCACGGCCTGCATCCGCGTCTGCGCGAAGCCCTCGCGGGCGAACATCGCCTCGGCCGCATCCATGATGTGTTGACGGTACAGCGCAGCCTTGGCGCGGCGCAGGTTGCGCTGCGCCGCAGGGGGCTTGCGCGTGGCGCTGCGCCGGGGTGCTGTGGTGCGGGGCATGAGGTTCCTGCGCTGTGCGGTGCGGTGGGTGTGAGGCCGCTGTCTTGACACAGAGGCAAGTTACGTTTCCAATCGAGTAATTGCAATTCTGTGTGCAGTAACACGTATTTCATAAGGTGCCCATGGCGGTTGCGAGCAACGCTGTCCCGGAGCGGTCTGCGGAACTGTGCTGCGACTACGTCGTCGTCGGCGCCGGTTCGGCCGGCTGCATCGTGGCGGCGCGTCTGGCCGCCGCCGGACATTCGGTGGTCGTGCTCGAGGCCGGTGATGCGGCCGCGGTGCACCCGGAAACCTTCTCCGCCGATGGTTTCAAGGAGGCGTTCGCCAACGACGCGCTGATGTGGCACCGCATGTCCACGCCGCAGGCGGCGCTGTGCGGGCGCCGCGCCTACCTCGGCAGCGGACGCGGGATGGGCGGCAGCGGCGCGGTCAACGGCATGGTCTACACGCGCGGCGACCGGCGCGACTTTGCCGCGTGGCCTGCCGGCTGGCAGTGGGATGATCTGATGCCGGCCTTCGCCGCGCTCGAGCAGCAGCTCGGCGTCCAGCCGCGGCCGCCGACGCGCTTCGTCCAGCGTTTCATTGATGCGGCCACGGCAACGGGGCTGCGCCGGAAGGACGGTCTCAACGACGGCGAGTTGGGCGGCTATGTCGGCTGCAATGACATGAACTTCGCCGGCGCCGAGCGACGCAGTGCGTATCGGGCCTACCTGCACGCCCATTCGCATCCGCATCTGCGCGTCCTGGAGCGCGCGCGGGTGCTGCGCGTCGTGTTCGATGCCGCGCGTGCCGTGGCGGTGGAGGTCCGGCGCCACGGCCGCACGCAGCGCGTGCAGGTGAAGCGGGAAGTCATCCTGTGCGCCGGCGCGCTGGAAACGCCGCGGCTGTTGATGCTCTCCGGGGTCGGCCCGCGCGCGGCGCTGGCACAGGTCGGCCTGCCGCTGGTGCTCGATGCGCCCGGCGTCGGCCAGAACCTGCAGGACCATCCCAACGTCTGCTTGTTTTTCCGCGCCGCCGAGGCGGTGGACTTCAGCTATCCCCAGGTCTATGCCTTCGACGCCGCGCGTCGCCTGCCAGAGGTGTCCGCGACCGACGCGCCGGACAGTTGCTACGTCTGCTACGCCGCGCCGGCATCGATCCGGCACTCGATGTTGCGCATGCTGCCGATTCTGGCGCTGCCTGCACCCCTCTACCGGCTGCGCCCGCTGCGCGAGGCGCTGCGCGCCCTGATCAACCTGCTGTTCCGGCTCGCGCCGGTGCAGCGCTTCGTCGCGCAGCTGTTCGGTGTGGTCGTGATCCTGGGCAAGCCCAGCGCGCGCGGTCAGGTCCGACTGATGAGCGCCGACCCGAATGCGCCCGCGGCGATCGATCCGGCCTACTACGCCACCCCTCAGGACCGCGCGACGATGATCGCGGCGGTCGCCAAGGCGGTCGGCATCGGCGAGCGGATTCCCGGCGCGCGCCTGCTGTCGCGTGCGGCGCGCTCGCCGTCCGCCGTCTGGCGCTGGATCGCCCACGCGACGATGACCACGTTCCATTACGCCGGCAGCTGCCGCATGGGCACCGATGCGGACAGCCCGGTGGCGCCGGACCTGCGCATCAAGGGGCTGGACAACGTGCGGGTTGCCGATGCCTCGGTGATGCCGGAGATCCCGGTATCGGCGCTCAACGCGCCGAGCATGATGATCGGCTACCGCGCGGCGGATTTCATTCTGCGAGGAGAAACGCCATGACCAGCGCCGCTGTCCGTCCGTCTGCGCCGCAGCGGCTGACCGAGGTCGAATGCTTCAACCCGGCGACCGGCGCGCGCCTGGGGGTGGTGCCCGCCGCCAGCGCTGAGGAGGTCGCCGCCGCGGTTGCGCGGGCGCGTGCCGCGCAGAAGGACTGGGCGCGGAGCAGCTACGCGCAGCGCCGTGCCGTGCTCGGGCACCTGCTTGATCACATCCTCGAACACGTCGATGAGCTGTGCGCGGCGATCGTCGAGGACAGCGGCAAGACCTGGGACAACGCGCTGCTCGGCGAAATCATGCCGGTGTGCAACAAGATCCGCTGGATCATGCGCAACGGCGAAAAGCACCTCAAGCCCGAGCGCGTCTCCGCGGGCCTGCTCGCGCACAAGCGTGCGCGCATCGAGTACCGCCCGCTGGGCGTGGTCGCCTGCATCGTGCCGTGGAACTACCCGTTCCAGAACATCTTCGGATCGCTGGTCGCACCGCTGATGGCCGGCAACGCGGTCGTCCTCAAGGCCTCGGAAGCGGTGGCGTGGTCGACCCGGCGCTTCCAGCGCATCCTCGACGAGGCGCTGAGTCGCGAGGGCTTCTCCACCGACACGGTGCAGATTCTCAACGGCCACGGCGATACCGGCGCCGCGCTGGTGAAAAGTGGGGTGCAGAAGATCCTGTTCATCGGCTCGGTCGGCAACGGCCGGCGCATCATCGAAGCCAGCGCGCAGACGCTGACGCCGGTGGTGATGGAGCTGGGCGGCAAGGATCCGTTCATCGTCTGCGACGACGCCGCGCTGGATCAGGCGGTACATGCCGCGCTGGGCGGCTGCTTCATCAACCTCGGCCAGAACTGCATCGCCGCCGAGCGCATCATCGTGCACGCGGGCATCTATGAGCGCTTCGTTGCCGAGGTGCAGCGCATTGCCGGTGCGTTGCGCCAAGGGGCGCCGCGCCGGCCGGGGACGCTCGATGTCGGCGCGATCACCACGCCGCAGCAGCTGCAGGTGATCGAGACGCTGGTCGCCGACGCGCTGGCGCACGGCGCGCGTGCGCTGGTCGGCGGGCGCCGCGGCGAGGGGCCGGGCACTTTCTTTCCGCCGACGATTCTGGTCGACGTCACGCCGGACATGCGCATCGCGCGCGAGGAAGTGTTCGGGCCGGTGATGCTGATCTTCAAGGTGCGCGACGACGACGAGGCGATCCGCCTTGCCAACGACTCGGAATTCGGGCTGCAGTCGTCGGTGTTCACGCGCGACCGCGCGCGCGGCGAGCGCATCGCCGCCGCGCTCGAAGCCGGGGGCACCTGCATCAACGACTTCGGACTGTGCTATCTGAGCCAGGACCT
>JBFHQK010000113.1:0-8540 GCA_041592255.1 Fontimonas sp. | reverse complement strand
TTGTTGGAATCGTGCAGCGAAAACGTGCCGCCGAAGGCCGGGTACTGCGTGCGGAATTCCATCAGCCGGGTGAGGCGGCGCACCACCGACTGGCGGCAGGCGGCGTCGATCTCGGCACGGCTGTAGCGGTGACGGTTGATGTCGCGGGGCTCGCCGCTCTGGGCCATCAGCTCATGGTCGTTGCTGCCGGCCAGCCAGCCGACGTAGTACACCTGCGGGATGCCGGGGGCGAAGAACTGGATCGCGCGCGCGGCGATGTAGGCGTCGTCGTTCTGGCGCAGCGCGTCGTAGTAGGTGCAGGTGAGCTGGTAGATCGCGCCGACGCTGTGCACGTTGGCCGCCGAGCGGCGCAGGATCGGGTCGGCCGAACGCTGCGAGACATTGTCGACCACGGCCTGCACGTCGGCCTGCGGCACGATGCCTTCGACATCGGGGATGCAGATGCCGTCGTGGGTGTCGAGCACCGTGATCTGATTGCGCGGACACATGCGCAGCCACTGCTTGAGATAGCGGCTGTCGGCGTCCAGCAGCGCGTGCAGCGCCAGCATCGGCAGCGCAAAGCCGTACGGCCGCATGCCGTGGAGTGCAATCGCGTACTGGTAGCTCGGATGGTCATGCACTTCCGGCAGAATCTCCGCGCCGTTGGCGGCCGCGGTGTCGCGCACCCAGCGCAGCAGCTCATAGACGTCCGGTTCGACCAGGAAGCAGCTGGTGCCGATGCGTTTGGTGGTGTAGCCGAAGGCGTCGAGACGGAACAGTTTCACGCCCTTGCCGGTGAGGAAGCGGATGTAATCCTCCATCAGCGCGTAGGTGCGCGGCGAGCCGTAGTTGAGGTCAATCTGGTGTTCGGTGAAGGTGCACCAGACGCGCTCGCGGCTGCCGTCGGCAAAGGTGACTTCGCGGAAAGGCTCTTTTTCCTTGCGGATGTGGATCTTGGCCATGTCGTCCGCGCTGATCTCGCCGAGCTGGTCGACGTGCACGAACAGGTCGGCGAATTCCGAGCGCGCGCCGTGGCGCAGGAAGTCCTGGAACTCCGGCGAGGCATCGGAGATGTGATTGATCATCAGGTCGAGGCACAGGTCGTACCTGGATGCAATGCGCTCCACGTCGTCCCAGCTGCCCCAGGCCGGGTCGACTTCCTTGTGTGTCAGCGGCGAAAACCCGCCGTCGGCGTTGGACGGGTAGATCGGCAGCAGGTGCACGCCGCCAATGGCGCGTGACAACTGCTGGTCGATGATCTCCCCGAGGTCGGCGAGGTTGCGGCCGAGGCGGTCGGGATAGGCAATGAGCTGCACGCTGTTGCGCAGTGCCACGCAGTTCTCCTGGCTTGCGGCGTTCGGAGCCGGAGTGCCCGACCTTACCGGCTTTGCCCGGGCATGGCGACCGTGCCTGCGGCGTGGCGCGGGCGCGCCGCACCGAAAAAGGCCGCCGGCAGCGTCGCTGCCGGCGGCCTCGCGGTACAGACCGAGCTTACTGGATGCGCACCGGGCCCTTGAGCGCCTGGCCGAGGGCGCGACCGGTGCGGTCCGTGAGCGCTGCGCCGACACTCACGGTGTAGACGCCACTGCGACTCACCGGGAACAGCAGCATGCGCTTGCTGTTGGTGCCGAGCTGCCAGCTGCCGCTGACGGCTTTGCCGTTGGCATCGGTGACGCGCAGATGCTGGGTGGCGGAGCGGGTGTCGTCGAACGCGCCGTTGAACATCAGGACGATCGCGCGCGTGTAGGCCGCCGAGCCGGCGTAGAGCACCGACAGTTGCGCATCCGACTCCGGCCCCCACCACTGCGTCGGCTGTGCGCTGTTGCGCACGCTCGGGGCAGACGGCTGCGGGCGGGCGGCGGCTGCCGGCTTGGGCGCGGGCGGTTCCCGTCGGGTTGCCGGTGCCGGTGCCGGCTCGGGTTCAAACTCGGGTTCAAGCTCGGGCTCAGGTTCAAACTCGGGCTCGGGCTCCAGCGCGGGTTCAGGGGCCGCTTCGCTGGCTGCCGGCATCGCGTCGGACTCCGCCGCGAAGGCGTCTTCTGCGTCCGCCGCCGGCAAGGCCTCGGTGTCCGCCAGCACATCAGCGGTCGGATCGGCCACATCGCCGGAGGTGCCGGGCGGCTGCAGTTCGCCGTTGAAGATCTCGTCGACAGCGGCCAGCCGCGGGGCGCCGGGCAGCTCGCTCTGCTGCGCCGGGTAGGTCGCCTTGAGCCCGAAGTAGGTCCCTGCGGCGACGGCCACGGCCACCACGCTCATGGTCAAGCCTTTTGCACTCATGGATCGTCCCAACCTCCAGAAAATTTGTGTCTTCGCAATGCAGACGGCGGAGATGCGGATGACGACGACGCGCGTGGCCGCGCGATGCTCCCCGAAAGATTCTGTTCCCTGGCGCGACGTGTGCTCACGCCGCGGACGCGGAACTATCGTTCAGACACCGGTGCACGTCAATGGCAGGGGCGGCCACGCGTGCCGACCGCCGTGCAGTGTGCGCGACGGGGTCGGCCTGAGATAATGCCGCGCCTCACATTCCCCACCTCATAAACGGAGCAGCGATGAACGATCGCTATCTTGAATTCACCCACTCAGCGTTTGGAAAGAGTTTCGCTTCGCTGCTTGGCCTGCCGACGCCGCCACGCCTGCGCCGTGCGGATGCGCCCTGGGCGGAGCGGCCGCTGGAGGGAGCCTTCGTGCTGGTTGGCGGCGACAGCGGCGCGACGCTGACCGAGCCGCTGCTCGACGCGCTGGTCGGCACCGGTGCCGGTCTGCGCATCGTGCCTGATCATGCCGGTCTGGGCCCGATCAAGAGCGTGGCCGCCAAGATCAAGCTCACCCTTGCCGGCAATCCGGCGGCCGACAGCGGCGAGGCGCGCAGCCAGGCGTTGGTATTTGATGCCAGCGGCTTGGCCTCGCCGGCTCAGATGCGCGAGGTCTACGAGTTCTTCCAGCCGCTGGTGCGCGCCCTGCCGTCCAACGGGCGCATCGTTGTGCTGGCGCGTGCGCCGGATGCCTGTGACGACGCCTTCCGCAAGACCATGTCAACTGCGCTGCGCGGCTTTGTGCGCGCACTGGCCAAGGAAGTCGGCAAGAACGGCAGCACCTGCAATCTGCTCGAAGTCGCCAAGGGGGGTGATCGGTGGATCGATGCGCCGCTGCGCTTCCTGCTGAGTGCGCATTCGGCCTACGTGTCGGGGCAGACGCTGACGGTGACGGCCGGTGCCAGCGCCAAGGCCGTCGCGCTGCCGCGCAGCCTCGCCGGCAAGGCCGCGCTGGTCACGGGTGCCGCCCGCGGCATTGGCGCAGCGATTGCCGAGGTGCTGGCGCGTGAGGGAGCGCAGGTGATCGGGGTCGATCATCCTTCGCAGGAAGGCGCGCTCGGTGACACCATGGCCAAGCTGGGCGGGCATGGGCTTGCGCTCGATGTCACGGCCGCGGATGCCGCCGAGCGGATTGCCGCCGAAACCGGCACGCGCTTCGGCGGACTGGACGTGGTGGTCCACAATGCCGGTGTCACCCGCGACAAGATGCTGCGCAACATGTCGCCTCAGCACTGGGACATGGTGCTCAACATCAACCTGGCCGCGATCCTCACGATCAACGAAGGCCTGCTGAAGAAAGGCCTCAATCCGGGCGCGCGCATCGTCTGCATCTCTTCGATCGGCGGCATCGCCGGCAATGCCGGGCAGACCAACTATGCCTCCACCAAGGCGGGTGTGATCGGCTATGCCGATGCGATGGCGCCGATGATGGCCAAGCGCGGCGGGGCGATCAACGCGGTCGCGCCGGGCTTTATCGAGACCCAGATGACCGCGGCGATGCCGCTGGGCCCGCGCGAAGTGGGCCGGCGCATCAATTCGCTGTCGCAGGGCGGTCTGCCGCAGGATATCGCCGAGGCGGTGGCGTTCTTTGCCTCGCCGGCGGCGGAGGGCCTCAACGGCCGCACCCTGCGCGTCTGCGGTCAGAACTGGTTCGGCGCCTAGTTCACCGGTCGATGGCGGTGCCGCGGCGCCCCCGGATGTCCAGGGGCACCGCGGCCGCGCAGCGGCCCAATTCGGCGCCGCTGCGGATTTCCGGCGCGGGGACCGGTAAAATCCGGTCCTCGCGATCTGCGCTGAAGGGGCACCTCCTGCTGCCTGGCGCCGGATCAGCGCGATTTCGAGAACGACTTGTCGACACCGAACCACCCGCTTGAGCTCATCGCCGAATCACGGCTTCCTACCGCGTACGCCGAGTTTCGTATCGCGGTCTACAAGGGCAGTGACGGCAAGGAGCATGTCGTGCTGTCACTGGGCGATCTGTCCGGCGAACCGCCGCTGGTACGGGTTCATTCCGAGTGCCTGACGGGCGACGCGCTGTTTTCGCTGCGCTGCGACTGCGGCGCCCAGCTCGCCGCTGCGCTGCAGCGCATTGCCGAGGCGGGGCGGGGCGCGGTCCTGTATCTGCGTCAGGAGGGGCGCGGGATCGGTCTGGGCAACAAGATTCGTGCCTACGCGCTGCAGGATCGCGGCGCCGACACCGTCGAGGCGAATCACCAGCTCGGATTTCCGGCGGACGCCCGCGAGTACGGGCTGGCGGTACAACTGTTGCATCAGCTGGGCCTGATGAGCATCCGCCTGATGACGAACAACCCGCGCAAGCTCGATGCACTGCGTGCCGACGGCATTGACGTGGTCGAGCGCGTCCCGGTCGAGGGCGGGCTCAATCCGCACAATGAGAAGTACCTGGCCGCCAAGGCCGCAAAGCTCGGTCACTGGCTGACGCTGCCGTGAGCAAGGACGCAGTCGCCCCCAGCTTGCTGCGCGAGCTGCGGACGCTGACGGTGTCGACGTACCGCGTTTCCCGGGGATTTGGCCCGCTGCTGCGCCTGCTGGCCGCCGAACCCGACGTGACCCGAGACGAGCTCGGGCACGCGATCGATCATGCATTCGACGGACTCTATCGGCACCCGCTGCTGCGGCAGTCCGAGCGCCTGACCGCCTACCTGAGGGCGCGCAAGCTGATTCCCAACGAGCAGTCGACCGAGGACCTGATCCGGTTCATGGTCGAGCAGACGGTGGCACGCTCACCGGTGGCGGTGCCCGAGGAGTTGGTGCAGGAGTTCTGGCAGTTCTTCAACGAGCTGTTCTCGTCGCCCGAGCTCAAGGGGCTGGGCGAGCTGTGGCTGGACATGGTGCGGCTGGTGCTGCGCACCTACGAGCCGCTGCTGGTCGAGGTCATCAACATTCTCAAGGCCGGGCGCCGCTTCAATCAGTGGCAGCTGGGCGAGATCCTGCGGCGGGCGGCGACCATTCGCCAGGATGCGGTGATCGTGCGCCGGCAGATCCGCGCGCTGCGCTATATCAAGCCGTTCTTCCAGGTCGACGCCAGGGACTTCAAGGCGCAGGCGGGCATCGTTGCCAGCATGGTGCGCGAGTTCGGCCCTTTCTTCGTCAAGATGGCGCAGGTCGCCGCCGCCAACGCGGATTTTCTGCCCGAGGAGATCGCGCGGGAGCTGGCGGTGTTCCACGAGGACGTGCCGGCGATGAGCGAGGACGAGGTCAACGAGGCCTTCCTCGAGTGCTACGGCAAGCTGCCGCACAAGTTGTATCTCGACTTCGACGCGGCGCGTCCGGTGCGCTCGGGGTCGATCGGTTCGGTGTACTTCGCCAAGAAGCCCTTCATCGAGGATGGGCGCGAGGTGCTGCGTCCGGTCGTGGTCAAGGTCGGCCGCCAGAACATCGACCGCGAGTTCGCCATCGGCAAGCTGGTGCTGGGGCTGGCGATCATGTCATCGCAATACTGGGCGCCGCATTCGAAACTGACGCCGTTTCTGCGCGCAATGCACGAGCAGGTCGATGAGTTCGTGGCCGGGTTCATGGAGGAGCTGGACTTCGACCAGGAGGCGGCCAATCACCTGCGCTTCCATCAACGCAGCCTGGCATCGACGATGTGGCGGGTGCCCGAGATCTATGGCCACTCGCGCCGCATCATCGAAATGGAGTTCCTGGCTGACGCGGAGAGCCTGACGCGTGCGCTGCGGCGCCTGCCCCCCGTCGAGCGGCGGCGCTTCCAGCAGCGGGTGTCGGAACGACTGCTGTACACGCTGCTGTATCACGTGTTCGTGCACGGCGAGATGCACGGCGATCTGCATCCCGGCAACATCATGGTCGGTTCGGACGGCACCCTGCACCTGATTGACTGGGGCAACGTCGTCGGGCTCGACGGCAAATGGGGCGCCGTGTGGAATTACCTCGGCGCTGCGCTGACCGCCGACACCGAGATGCTCGCCGACGCGCTGATCCGCGTCAGCACGCAGCCGGAGGCCAACGCGGCGCGGCGCGCCGAGATTCGCGAGGCGCTCGAGGACACCTTGCGCAAGAAGGGTGTCACTCCGCTGACGCGGCGCAACTTCGTCGTCGAACTGCGGCGCGGCGGCGTCGCCGGCCTGCACGTGCGCGGGCAGACCGTGCTGCACCTGATGTCAAACACCCAGACCACCGGCGTCGTCGTGCGGCGCGATTACCTGCATCTGTCGCGCGCGCTGTTTGCCGCTGCAGGCAGCTTCGGTTCGCTCTACGAGAGCGACTCCAAGCGCTGGCTGGCGGTGGATCTGGCGCGTGGCCTGCTGCGGTTGCCGGTGACGCTGACCCAGGACCGTCTGCACCAGCGCAGCGATGCGCTGCGCGCCCGGCTTGCCGCCGCGCTGCCGCTGCCGCGCTCGCTGCGCACCCGCCTCGCGCCGCGCGGCACTGCGGCGCTCGCTCCGTCCTGAGACCGTCCTGAGACTGTATGTACACCCTTGCCCGTGATCTGCTGTTCCGGCTCGACGCCGAGCGCGCCCATGAATTGACTCTGGACCTGTTCCGTCGCTGGCCGCGTCTGAGCACGGCCGCGTTCAGCGCCGAGGTGCCGCAGGCGCCGGTCGAACTGCTCGGGCTGCGCTTTCCCAACCGCGTCGGCCTTGCCGCGGGACTGGACAAGAACGGCGAATGCCTCGCGGCCTGGGCGCGACTCGGCTTTGGTTTTGTCGAGGTCGGCACCGTGACGCCGCGGCCGCAGCCCGGCAATCCGCGACCGCGCATGTTCCGCCTGCCGCGGCATCAGGCGCTGATCAACCGCCTGGGTTTCAACAACAAGGGCGTCGATCACCTGCTGCGCTGCGTGGCGGCATCCGGCTACCGGGGCGTGCTGGGCATCAATATCGGCAAGAATTTCGACACCCCGCTGGAGCGCGCGGAGGACGACTACCTGCACTGCCTGCGCAAGGTCTACCCGGCGGCCTCGTACATCACCGTCAACATCTCCTCGCCCAACACGAAGAACCTGCGCGATCTGCAGGAGGAGTCGCGCCTGCGCGCCCTGCTGAGCGCGCTCAGCGGCGAGGGCGAGCGCCTGGCGCAAGCGCAGGGCAAGCGGACGCCGATCCTGGTCAAGATCGCGCCGGACGTGTCCGATGCGCAGATCGATGGCATCGCGCTGGCGGCGCGCGAGTGCCGGATCGATGGATTGATTGCGACCAACACGACCGTCACGCGCCCGGGGCTGGCGGATGAACCGCTGGCGGCCGAGGGCGGGGGGCTGTCGGGCGCGCCGCTGCGTGCGCTGGCCGATGGCGTGCTGGCACGTCTGCGCCAGCGTGTGGGGGCCGATTATCCGCTGATCGGGGTCGGCGGCATTCTCAGTGGCGACGATGCCGCGGCCAAGCATCGCCTGGGTGCGGACCTGGTCCAGGTCTACAGCGGTTTCATCTACCGCGGCCCGGCCCTGATCGCCGAGTGCGCACGCGCGTTGTCATCGTCGGGCGGTTGATGCTGGAATTCTGAATCCAGTACAGTCCGCGCACAAAACACCAACGGTACGCAGGGGATAACACAATGCGCAGGTCGCTGATTTCGGCAGCAGTGGTGTCATTGCTGTGGGGTGGTGCGGCACATGCGGTCAGCGTCGACGGCTACGACATCCCGTACGTGGGCGCCGCTTACCTCCACGAGTTCGGCGACAGCAGCCGCGACTCCGACAACGGACAGGGGCTTCAGGCCCACTTCGGCTGGCCGCTGACCGACTTCGGTTACGCCAACTGGGCGGCTGAAGTGACGATCCATTCTCTGGGCCGCGATCGTGATCTCGACGGAAAGTCCGACTACCAGCGCGGGCTGATGCTGGACGCGGTCTACGATTTCGGGCTGTTCGGCTGGGGCGACGCCACCGGTCTGCGCTTCAAGCCGTTCGTGCTTGGCGGGCTGGGCGTGGTGCAGGAGGACGTGCGCGGCAGCGAGCACGAGCACTTCGGCATCAATCTGGGCGGCGGCGCGCTGCTGCCGCTGGACTGGCACGGGCTGGCTGCGCGGGTCGAGGCGCGTGTGCTGGCACAGGACAACGGCAAGTCGGTGTCCGGCGAGGACACGCTGCTCGACTACCGCCTGAGCGTCGGCGTGCAGCTGCCGCTGACGCCGTGGTTCGAAGTGGCCGCGCACGCCGCACCCGCGGCCGCGCCGCAGTGTGAGCTTGCGGTCGTCGACCCGGTCACCGGCCGCAGCGACTGCGGCGTCGACAGCGACCGTGACGGCGTGCTCGACAGCCTCGAC
>JBFHQK010000112.1:0-8627 GCA_041592255.1 Fontimonas sp. | reverse complement strand
TGACGCTGCAGCTCGCCGGACGCCTGGAGCCGGGCCAGGTCGGCTTCAACTGGCTGACCTGGTGGATCGGCGACTGCTTGGGGGTGTTTCTGGTGGCGCCGGCGCTGGTGCTGGCGGCGACCGAGCCCGGCGGGCTGCGCAGCCCGCGCCTGGGCGTGGTGTTGGCCACGGTCACGGTGTCGCTGGCGGTCGGCGCGCTCGTCGTGCACGAGGCCGGGCGCAGCGAGCGGCAGCGCATCGCCGCGCATTTCGAGCGCGAGGCAGCCAGCGTGGACCGGCGGCTGACCGAGGCGCTCGCCGGCGCGGTCAACGCGGTGGCCACGCTGGTCGACTACTACAACGCCTCGGAGTGGGTCGACGCCGAGGAGTTCGAGCGCTTTGCCGCCGGGCAGCGGGCACGGGCGCCGGGGCTGGCGGTGCTGGCCTGGGCGCCGCGCGTGCCGGCCGCGGCGCGGCCGCAGGCCGAGATTTACGAGTTGCAGGACCAACGGCGGGTGCCGGCGGCGGCGCGCGCCGAGTATTTCCCGGTGCGTCAGGTGTCGCCGCGTGCCGGCAACGAGGATGTGCCGGGATTCGACCTCAATTCGGAGCCGGCGCGTGCGCAGACGCTCGCCGATGCACGCGCCAGCGGCCAGCTGCGCATCTCGCCGCCGGTGGAGCTGATCAGCGGGCGCGGCCGCGGCGTGGTGGCGGTGGCGCCGGTGGCCAGCGCGCGGGGCGAGGGCGTCGTGCTCGGGGTGATCGTCTTCGAGCGGCTGATGGCGCGGCTGCTGCCGCCGGGCGCCGCGGCCTTGCTCGGCGTGTCGCTGGCCGAGGTCGGTGCCGCGCCGGTCACGGCCGGGCGCATCGGCGCACCGGCCACGGATGCGGAACTGGTGTGGACGCAGGCGCATCGCCTTGGCGGGCGCGAATGGCGCGTGCAGGTCCATGCCGGCGACGCCTATCTGAATGCGCAGCGCACGCTGCAGATCTGGCTGACGCAGATCGGCGTGCTGCTGTTCTCGGCGCTGCTGGGCGGCTTTCTGCTGGTGCTGACCGGGCGCTCGCAGCGCGTCGAGCGGCTGGTGCGCGAACGCACCGCCGAGCTGCAGGAGAAGAACCGCACGCTGCGCCGCGAGGTCGCGGAGCGCGAGCGCAGCGAGGCGCGGCAGAAGCTGTCGGCCGAGGTCTTTGACCATATCGGCGAGGGGATCATGATCACCGACGCCGACAACCGCATCATCTCGGTCAACCGCGCGTTCAGCGTGATCACCGGCTATAACGAGGCCGAAGTGATCGGCAGCACGCCACACCTGCTGTCGTCCGGGCGCCACGACACGGCGTTCTACGCCGACCTGTGGCAGCGGCTGAAGCAGGTCGGCGCCTGGCGCGGCGAGATCTGGGACCGGCGCAAGACCGGCGAGGTGATTCCGCTCTGGCTCGATCTCTCGCTGCTGCGCGATGCCGCCGGCCGCGTGAGCCACCACGTCGCCGTGCTCACAGACATCAGTGAACGCAAGGCCGCCGAGGAGCGCATGCTGTTTCTGGCCCAGATCGACACGCTGACCGAACTGCCCAACCGCTGTCTGCTGGTCGACCGGCTGCAGCAGACGCTGGAGAGCGCACGGCGCAACCGCGAACACTTCGCCGTGCTGTTCATCGACATCGACCGCTTCAAGAACATCAACGACTCGCTGGGCCACGGCGTCGGCGATGCGCTGTTGCGCGAGACCGCTGACCGGCTGCGCGCGTCGGTGCGCGCGTCGGACACCGTCGCCCGCCACGGCGGTGACGAATTCGTCATCGTGATGCCGGCGATCACCGACGCCGAGCAGGTGGCGCACGTGGCCGGCAAGATCCTCGATGCCGTCGCCCAGCCGTGCCACATCGAGCAGCACGCGCTGACCGCCACCGCCAGCGTCGGCATCGCGCTGTATCCGGCAGATGCCGCCGACGGCGAAGGCCTGATGAAGAATGCCGACGCGGCGATGTACGTGGCCAAGAGTTCCGGGCGCAACGCGTTCCGCTTCTTCACCCGCGACATGAATGTGCGGGTGCAGGAATTCCTGCAGGTCGAGACCGACCTGCGGCGCGCGCTGGCCGCCAACGAGCTGCGCGTGCACTACCAGCCGCAGTTCGACGTCTTCAGCGGCGAGGTCGTCGGCATGGAGGCGCTGGTGCGCTGGGAGCATCCGGTGCGCGGGCTGCTGTGGCCGTCCGAGTTCATCCACATCGCCGAGGAAAGCGGGCTGATCGAGGCGATCGGCGACTGGGTGCTGCGCGAGGCCTGCCGCCACAACCGGGCGTGGCAGGACCAGGGCCTGCGGCGCGTGCCGGTGGCGGTCAACCTGTCGGCCAACGAACTGCATCGCCGCAGCACCGTCGCGCGCATCGATCAGGCGCTGCGTGCCAGCGGGCTGGATGCGCAGTGGCTCGAACTCGAAATCACCGAGTCGGCGCTGATGCGGGATGTCGAGCACGTCGGCCAGATGCTGCACGAGCTGCGGGCGATGGGCGTGCTGATCGCGCTCGACGACTTCGGCACCGGCTATTCGTCGCTGGCGCACCTGCGCCGCTTTCCGCTGAGCGTGCTCAAGGTCGACCGCAGCTTCGTCAGCGACCTGCCGACGGACAGCAACGACGCGGCGATTTGCCGCGCGGTGATCGCACTGGGCCGCACGCTGGGCCTGCGGGTGGTCGCCGAGGGGGTGGATAACGTCGCGCAGCTCGCGTTCCTGCGCAACAACCGCTGCGATGCGGTACAGGGCGCGTTGTTCAGCTGGGCGGTCGCGCCCGAGCGCATGGCGGAGTTCCTGCAGCCCTCCTACGTCTGCCTGGGGGCGTTCGGCGAGGCGTCGCTGTTATAGCGACGCGCCGCGTTCGCGGCGTGCGCGCAGCGCCTCGACTTCGGCGCGCCACTGCGCCAGCGCCTCGGTGTAGTCGTCGAGCACGCACTGTGCGCAGCCGCCGAAACAGCAGTCGGGCCGCTCCGGCGGCGGCAGGTCCTCGGCGGGGTCGGTGTCGCCCATGGCTCAGCTGAATCGCCGGCCGGCCAGCGGCCGTGAGGCCAGCGCCTGGCGGGCGTCGACGACGCGGCCGCCGGGGAACTGCAGCTGTTCGATGCGCAACACGCCGGCGCCGCAGGCGACGTCCAGTCCCGGGCCGTCGGCAATCGTCCCGGGCGGCGCCGCCGCTTCGGCGTCCAGCGCGCGCGCCCCGAGCAGGCGCACGCGCTCGCCGTCGAGCTCGCTCCAGGCGCCCGGCACCGGGTTGAAGGCACAGATGCGGCGCGCGATCTCGGGCGCCGGGCGCGACCAGTCCACGCGCGCTTCCTCCTTGCTCAGCTTGGCGGCGTAGGTCGCGCCGCTGGCGGGCTGCGGCGTTTCGGGCAGCGTGCCGCGGTGCAGGCGCGCCAGCGCGTCAACGATCAGGCGTGCGCCCTGCGCCGCCAGCCGGTCGTGCAGTGCGCCGGCGGTGTCGGAGGCGCCGATCGGCATCGCTTCGTGCAGCAGCATCGGGCCGGTGTCGAGGCCGGCGTCCATGCGCATGATGGTGATGCCGGTCTGGGCATCGCCGGCCTCGATCGCGCGCTGGATCGGCGCCGCGCCGCGCCAGCGCGGCAGCAGCGAGGCGTGGATGTTGAGGCAGCCGTGGCGCGGGATGTCGAGCACCGCCTGCGGCAGGATCAGGCCGTAGGCGACGACGACCATGACTTCGGGGGCGAGTGCGCGCAGCTGGTCCTGGATCTCGCCGCGCAGTTTTTCCGGCTTGAGCAGTGTCAGTCCCAGCGCCTGCGCGCGCAGCGCCACCGGCGAGGGGGTGAGCTTGCGCCCGCGCCCGGCCGGGCGGTCCGGCTGGGTCAGCACCGCGCAGATGTCGTGGCCGGCGGCGTGCAGCGCATCGAGTGCGGACACCGCGAACTCCGGCGTGCCGGCGAAGATCAGGCGCATGGCGGCGGCTTCAGGCGCGGCGGCCGGCGGACCGGTGCCCGGAGTGCGGCGCGCTCATGCGAGGCTCCGCTGCTTGGCCAGCTTCTTCAGCAGGCGCTCGCGTTTGAGGCTGGAGAGGTGATCGAAGTAGAGCTTGCCGTCGAGGTGGTCGATCTCATGCTGCACCGCCTGGGCCAGCAGGCCTTCGGCCGCCAGCTCGAACGGCTGTCCGTTGCGGTCGAGCGCGCGCAGCGTCAGCCGCCGGAAGCGCTCGATGCGGTCGGCCACACCCGGCACCGACAGGCAGCCTTCCTCGACCAGTTCGCGCTCGGCGGGGGCGATGATCTCGGGATTGGCGATCACCAGCGGCTCCGGCCGCGCCTTGTCCTCGCTGCAGTCCATCACCGCCAGGCGCAGCGCGACGCCGACCTGGGTCGCCGCCAGCCCGACGCCGGGCGCGGCGTACATGGTTTCGAACATGTCGTCGATCAAGGCCTGCAGCGCGGTGTCGAAGGCCTCCACCGGCGCGGCTCTTTGCCGCAGGCGCGGGTCCGGATGGTGAAGAATGGTCAGTAGCGCCATGGCACGAGCAAGCAGGAACGCGGCTTAAGAAACAACTGCCAAAGTTGACGGCAAGCGATTGAGCCGTCTAGAGTTTGGCTGTTCAAGGGCGCTCGGATTGAACGTCCTGGGACTTCAGTCAGGCGTAACCCCCGGGGAAGTTGCCGCCATGCCCAAGTATACCGGTTCGAGCAGTCTGCACGGCGCCGCGGCCATCGCCTTGTTGTGTCTGGCCGGCTGTGCCGGCGCGCCGCAACGCGAGTCCACGCCGCTGCCGGCGCCGCCGCCGAGCCAGCCGGCACTGCCGCCGGAGTCGGTGTCCGCGCCCGTCGCGGTCGCGCCGGTGCCGGCGGTGCGCGAGGATGCGCCGCTGCGCTATGTGGTCAAGAAGGGCGACACGCTGTGGGCGATCGCCACGCGGTTCCTGCGCGAGCCCTGGCAGTGGCCCGAGATCTGGTACGTCAACGATCAGCTGCGCAATCCCCACCTGATCTATCCGGGCGACGTGCTGACGCTGATCTGGCGCGACGGCCGGCCGGCGGTGGTGCGCGAGCTGCCGGTGGAGCCGTTGTCGCCGCAGATCCGCGAGCTGCCGCTGGAGGCGGCGATTGCGACCATTCCGCTCGACGCGATTCGCGACTTCCTGCGCAGCCCGCGTGTAGTCACGCCCGAGCAGCTGAAGAAAGCGCCCTATGTGCTGGGGTTTGCCGACCCGCACCTGATCGAAGGCGCCGGCAGCGAGGTCTACGTGCGCAACCTGCCGCCCAACGCCGCGTCGCGCTATGACGCCGTGCGCCTGGGCGAGAAATACATCGACCCCGACACCCGCGAGGCGCTGGGCTGGGAGGCGATTCCGGTCGCCGACATGGAACTGCGGCGCCACGGCGATCCGGCCACCGTGTACATCGCCCGCAGCTTCCGCGAGACCCGCGCCGGGGACCACCTGATCGAGCCGGCGCGCGACAGCTTCGACCAGGACTTCTATCCCAAGGCCGCGGCACGCACGCTGTCGGGTCGCATCATCTCGGTGTTCGACGGCGTCTCGCAGATCGGCCAGTACCAGGTGGTCACCCTCAGCCGCGGCGCGCGCAACGGACTGGTGCCGGGCCACGTCTTCAGCGTCTACCAGAGCGGCCGCAGCACGCGCGATCCCTACACCGGCCGCAGTGTGACGCTGCCGGAGCTGTTCGCCGGCACGATCATGGTGTTCAAGGTCGACGAGCGGGTTAGTTACGCGCTGGTGCTGCACGCGCAGCGTGAAATCCACGTCTACGACCGCGTGCGCGGGCCCGACGCCTGAGCGCAGCCGGCGCCGCCACCGCGGGGGCTTGCGGCGGCACCCGGGTTCAGGCGACTCTTACCGGGTGGACGCAGAGTCGCTGAGACCGTGGTTGGTCCTCAGCCGCGCGCCGGGCATCGGCAGCGTGGCGGTGCAGAGACTCCTGCAGCGTTTTTCGACCGCCGCGCACGCCGTCAGCGCCGGCGCCGCCGCATGGCGCGCAGCGGGCCTGAGCGAGGCGCAGATCCACGCCCTGCAGCATCCCGACGAGGCGGCCATCGCGCGCGATCTGGACTGGCTCGCGCTGCCCGGACGCGCGGCGCTGACCCTTGCCGACGACCGTTATCCGGCCGCGCTGCGCGAGATCGCCCAGCCGCCGAGCCTGCTGTTCGTGCACGGCGACGCCGACTGGCTGAACCTGCCGCAGCTGGCCATCGTCGGTTCGCGCCACGCCAGCCCGCAGGGCCTGGACAACGCGCAGGCCTTCGCCGCGGAGCTGGCGCGGCGCGGGCTGGCGATCACCAGCGGGCTGGCGCTGGGCATCGACGGCGCCGCGCATCGCGGTGCGCTGGCCGCCGGCGGCGGCACGGTGGCGGTCTGCGGCACCGGGCTGGACCGGGTCTACCCGGCGCGGCACAAGGCGCTGGCGCACGACATCGCCGCGGGCGGCGTGCTGGTGTCCGAGTTTCCCACCGGCGTCGGGCCGCTGGCGGAGAATTTTCCGCGCCGTAACCGCATCATCAGCGGGCTGTCGCTGGGGGTGCTGGTGGTCGAGGCGGCGCGCGAGTCGGGCTCGCTGATCACCGCGCGGCTGGCGCTCGAACAGGGGCGCGAGGTGTTCGCGATCCCCGGATCGATCCACAATCCGATGGCGCGCGGCTGCCATGCGCTGATCCGCCAGGGCGCGAAGCTGGTGGAGACGGTCGACGACCTGCTCGAGGAGCTGGGTCCGGTGCTGGGGCTGCGGCGCGCGCGCAGTGCAGCCCCGTCGCCAGCCCCGGCAGCGGCGCCGGAGGATGCGGTCGAGCGTGCGGTGCTGCAGGCGCTGGGCGACGACGCCGTGGCGGTGGACGTGCTCGCGGCGCGCACGTGCCAGCCGCTGCCGCAGCTGCAGGTCGCGTTGACGCGGCTCGAGCTCAGCGGCCGCGTCGCCGCCGCTCCCGGCGGCCGCTATCAGCGGCGCGGTGCAGCTGCGGTGGGCCAGGGCAATTAGGAATCGAGGCACAGGAGCGCGGACATGGCAGACATGAAGGAAACGGTTCTCGATGTGTTGATGTACCTGCTTGAGAACTATCAGGAAGGCGAGCTCTCCGATGCCGACAACCAGCACACGCTGCACGAGGAACTGGTCGCCGCCGGCTTCCCCGACGACGAGGTGCGCCAGGCGTTCAGCTGGCTCGACGGGCTGGCGGCGCAGCGCCAGCTGCCGATCGTGTTCGGACCCAGCGGCGCGGTGCGCATCTATGCGCGCGAGGAGATGGAGAAGATCTCCACCGAGTGCCGCGGTTTCCTGATGTACATGGAGCAGCTCGGCATCCTCGATGGCGCGCTGCGCGAGCTGGTCATCGACCGCCTGATGGCGCTCAAGGAGGAGATCGACCTCGAGCGCGTCAAGTGGGTGTGCCTGCTGGTGCTGATGAATCAGCCGGACGCCGAAGAAGCCTTCGGCCATCTCGAGGAGATGGTCTATTACCACGGTGAATTCAAGCACTAACGCAGTCGCCGCGGCGCACCGCGCGCGTACACGCGCGCGTGCGAGCGGTCTGGACAGTGGCTTGGAGTTCCGCTTATAAGGCGCGCAACGCAACCACCACCGGGTGGTTCCTGCATGCCGAGTTACATGAGCAAGAACCTGGTTATCGTCGAGTCGCCGGCCAAGGCGAAGACGATCAAGAAGTATCTGGGCAAGGATTTCGAGGTTCTCGCCTCGTATGGCCATGTGCGCGACCTGGTGCCCAAGGACGGCGCCGTCGATGTCACCCACGGCTTCGAGATGAAGTACCAGGTCATCGACCGCAACGAAAAGCACGTCCGCGCGATCGTGACGGCGCTCAAGGACGCTGACGAGCTCTGGCTCGCGACCGACCCTGATCGCGAAGGCGAGGCGATTTCCTGGCATCTGGTCGAGCTGCTGCGCGAGAAGAACGCGCTCAAGGGCAAGCCGGTCAAGCGCGTGGTGTTCTACGAGATCACCCAGCGCGAGGTGCAGAACGCGATCCAGCAGCCGCGCGCGATCTCCGATGATCTGGTCAACGCGCAGCAGGCGCGCCGCGCGCTCGATTATCTGGTCGGTTTCAACCTCTCGCCGCTGCTGTGGCGCAAGGTGCAGCCGGGGCTGTCCGCCGGCCGCGTGCAGTCGCCGGCGCTGCGCCTGATCTGCGAGCGCGAGGCCGAGATCCGCGCCTTCGTGCCGCGCGAGTACTGGACGCTCGAAGCCACGGCGCAGAAGGCGGCGCTGCCGTTTGCCGCCAAGCTGGTCGAGCTGCAGGGGCGCAAGGTCGAGCAGTTCACGCTGACCAACACGGTGTCGGCGCTGACTGCGAAGAACATCATCGGCAAGGCCGCTCAGGGTGCGCTGGTGGTCGCTGCCGTCGACAAGAAGCAGCGCCGTCGCAATCCGGCGCCGCCGTTCACGACCTCGACGCTGCAGCAGGAGGCCAACCGCAAGCTGGGCTTCACCGCGAGCCGCACGATGCGTGCTGCGCAGCAGCTGTACGAAGGTGTCGACCTCGGCGGCGAAACCGTCGGTCTGATCACCTACATGCGTACCGACTCGGTCAGCCTGGCGCAGGACGCCCTCGTCGAGATCCGCAACACCATCGTCGCCCAGTTCGGCCAGAAGGCGCTGCCGGACGAGCCGCGCTACTACAAGACCAAGT
>JBFHQK010000111.1:0-8691 GCA_041592255.1 Fontimonas sp. | reverse complement strand
GTCGCTCGCCACCGGCCTGCCGCTGCCGGTGGCCGCGGAGGAGGAGCCGGCGACGCTGCAGGCACTGGCGGCGTCCCAGCGCCTGGATCTGGCCGCCGCGCAGCGCGCGGTGGCGCAACTCGAAGACCGCCTCGGCGTCGCCCACCGCACCCGCGGCGTCAGTGATGTCGATATCGGCATCAACTACGAACGCGAGACCGACCACAGCCGTCTGCTGGGCCCGACCCTGTCGCTGCCGCTGCCGCTGTTCAACCACGGCAGCGGCGCCGTGCTGCGCGCCCAGGCCGAGCTCGAACACGCCCGCGCACAACGCGATCGGCTGGCGCTGACGATCACGCATGCGATCGCACAGCATGCAGCCGAGGTCCGCGCCGCACGCCGCCGCGCCGAGCAGCACCGCGACCACCTGATCCCGCAACGGGAGGCGGTCGTCGCACGCCTGCAGGAACAGGTGAATTTCATGTTCGCCGGCCCCTTCGAACTGCTGCGTGCGCGGCGCGAGTCCTACGCGGCGTACGAAGGCTACCTCGCCGCGTTGCGGGATTACTGGCTGGCGCGTTGCGCGCTGACGCAGACCGTGGGCGCCGTACTGCCGAGCACAGCAGATCCCGGCGCGCAGCACTTCGACGCCGGGACGCTGCACGCACCGCCTTCTACCGATCCACACGCGGCGCATGCCGCCCCGCCCACCGATGCAGCCGGCGAGCGCGAACGCGCCGACGAAGACCTGCATCATCACCACCACTGAGAGATTGACGATGATCACCCGCAGAAAACTGCTCAGCTGGCTGGGGCTGGGCAGCGCGGCGACGCTCGGCGGCGCCTGGCGCAGCAGTGCCGCACAGACCGATCACCGCACACACCCCGCCCCCGCGACCGCGCAGGCCCCACGCGTGGCGTCGAGCGCTCCATCGACGGGCTACCGCCCGGTGCGCACGCCCAACGGCTGGACGCTGCCGTGGCGGATGAACGGCGGCGTCAAGGAATTCCACCTGGTGGCCGAAGAGGTCGAACACGAGTTCGCGCCCGGCTGCGTCGCCAAGTGCTGGGGCTACAACGGCTCGACGCCGGGGCCGACGATCGAGGCGGTCGAGGGCGACCGCGTGCGCATCTACGTCACCAACCGCCTGCCCGAGCACACCACGGTGCACTGGCACGGCATCCTGCTGCCCAGCGGCATGGACGGCGTCGGCGGCCTGTCGCAGCCGCACATCCAGCCCGGCGAGACCTATGTCTACGAGTTCAGCTTGCGCCAGCACGGCACGCACATGTACCACCCGCATGCCGACGAGATGGTGCAACTCGCCTACGGCATGATGGGGCTGTTCATCATTCACCCGCGTGAGCCGGAAGCCATCGACCGCGATTACGCGATCCTGCTGCACAGCTGGGCCCTGCACCCCGGCACCTGGCGGCCGGACCCGTCGGTGATGACCGAATTCGATCTGTGGACCTTCAACTCCAAGGTGTTTCCGGCGATCGAACCGCTGGTCGCGGCCAGCGGCGAGCGCGTGCGCATCCGCATCGGCAACCTGTCGATGTGGAACCACCCGATCCATCTGCACGGCGTGCAGTTCCAGGTCACCGGCTCCGATGGCGGGCGCTGGCCGCAGGCGCAGTGGCGCGCCGAGGTCACCGAACTGGTCGGCGTCGGCCAGACCCGCGACATCGAGTTCACCGCGGTGCCCGGCGACTGGGCGCTGCACTGCCACATGTCCCACCACACGATGAACGCGATGGGCCACGGCGTACCCAACCCCACCGGCGTCGCCAGCGCTGAACTCGATGCGCAGATCCGCCGCCTGCTGCCAGGCTACATGGCAATGGGGCGCAACGGCATGGCCGAGCACCAGGACCATACCCAGAGTGGTCACATGCGCGGGCCGGCGAACACCCTGCCGATGATGATGGGCACCGGTCCGTACGGAAACCTGGAGATGGGCGGCATGTTCACCGTGGTCAAGGTGCGCGACGGCCTGGCCGCCGGCGATTACCGCGACCCCGGCTGGTACCGTCCCGCGCCGGGCAGCGTTGCGCGCCGGGTCAGCCGCGACCCCGGCTTCGGCGCACCACCGCGCCGCCCGGCCTGAGCCCAAACGCCCCAGGAGCGCACATGCACATCGCCGAAAAGCCCCTGCACCACTACCCGTGGTATCTGCGCCCGTTTTTCTGGAACCAGCGCCGCAAGTACGGTCAGATCCTGAAACCGGCATTGCTGTGGGCGCGGGTGCCCGGCCTGTTCCTCGCCGTCGCCAGCCTCTACGGCTTCCTCGACCGCAAGCGCAGTCCGGTGACGCCCCTGCTGCGCTCGCTGGTCACCGTGCGCGTGTCGCAGATCAACCACTGCCGCTTCTGCGTCGACATCAACTCGGCGACGCTGGCCCGTCGCGCGGGATCGATGGCCAAGGTCGAGGCGCTGTCGGGCTGGCGCGACAGTCCGCTGTTCGACGCGCGCGAGCGGGCGGCGCTCGAATACGCCGAAACCATGACCCTGCCGGAGCGGCGGGTCGATGCGGCTCTGATCGCGCAGCTACGGCAGCACTTCAGCGACGATGGCCTGGTCGAGCTGACCGGCCTGGTCGCCTTCCAGAATCTCTCCAGCAAGTTCAGCAGTGCGCTGGACGTGCCCGCGCAAGGCTTCTGCGCGCTTTCCACCGCGCAAACCCGCTGACACGCCCCGATCCACGGCGACAGTCCCGGCAACATTTCTCACCAGGAGTCTACTGATGACCCTCATTCGCTCCCCGCGCACCGCTGCAGCGGTGCTGATTGGACTGCTGAGCCTGCTGACCGCCTGCAGCAGAACCGGCGCGCCGCCAGCCGCCGAACCGGTGGTCCAGGTCTACAAGAGCCCGAGCTGCCAGTGCTGCGCGCAGTGGGTCACGCATCTGCAGCAGGCCGGCTTCACCGTGCAGACCCACGATCAGCCGGCGATGAATCCGCTGAAGACCCGCCTGGGCGTGCCACAGCCGCTATGGAGCTGCCACACCGCGGAGGTGGACGGCTACGTCATCGAGGGCCATGTCCCCGCCCAGGACATCCGTCGCCTGCTGACCCAGCGCCCGCAAGGCCGGGGGCTGTCGGTGCCCGGAATGCCGGTCGGCTCCCCGGGCATGGAGCAGGGCACGCACGTGGACCCCTACGAGGTGCTGCTGTTCGACGACGCCGGGGCCACACAGGTGTTCGCCACCCACGGACCGTGAACGACACCGGACGCGCCGCCAGGCCTTGACTCCGGACCATTGTCCAGGGTTTAGCATCCCTGACCATCGATCCCTCACGGAGTGTGGAGATGTCCAGTCTCACCGTCAGCCAGCTTGCCGCCCGCGCCGGCGTCGGCATCGACACGGTGCGCCACTACGAGCGCGCCGGCCTGCTGCCGGCACCGCCGCGGCGGCCGTCGGGCTATCGTGCCTATCCGGCGCAGGCCGCCGACCGCCTGCGCTTCATCCGCCGCGCCAAGACGCTGGGATTCACGCTCGACGAAATCGCCGGCCTGCTCGCACTGTCCGACCACCGCGGGGACGTCAGCGCGGTGAAGCAGCTGGCACAGACCCGTCTCGCCGAAGTCGAAACCCGGCTGCGCGAACTCGAGCGCGTGCGCGACGGCCTGCGCACGATCACCGACGCCTGCCCCGGCCACGGCGACACCCGCGCCTGCCCGATTCTTTCCGCCCTCACCGGCGAGGACCTGCCATGAGCACGCACAAGCACGGCGAGCACCGCTGCGGTGGGCATCATCATCACGGCGGCGCGCATCACGCGCCCGCCGCGCCAGCGCCCGCTGGCGCCTGCTGCAGCCACGCAGGCGCCGCGACAGACACAACCGCCCGTCCGTCGCCGGCATCCGGCACGACATGGTGGATCTGCCCGATGCACCCGGAGATCCGTCAGGATCATCCCGGCAGCTGCCCGATCTGCGGCATGGCGCTCGAACCCAGCCATCCGACCGCGGAGGAGGACACCGCCGAACTCGACGACATGACGCGCCGCTTCTGGGTGGGGCTGCCGCTGTCGGCGCTGACGCTGCTGCTGGCGATGGGACCGATGCTGGGCCTGCCGCTCCACGGCCCATGGAACGGATGGGCGCAGCTGCTGCTCGCCACCCCGGTCGTGCTGTGGGGTGGCGCGCCGTTCTTCGTGCGCGGCTGGCAGTCGGTCGTGAGCCGCCATCTGAACATGTTCACACTGATCGCACTGGGCACCGGCGTCGCCTGGCTGTTCAGCGTCGCCGGCCTGCTGCTGCCGCAATGGCTGCCGGCGGCGTTCCTCGAGCATGGCCAGGCGCCGCTGTACTTCGAGGCGGCGGCCGTAATCACCACCCTGGTGCTGCTCGGCCAGGTGCTGGAGCTGCGTGCGCGCTCGCAGACCTCGAGCGCGATCAAGGCCCTGCTCAAGCTGGCGCCGCGTACCGCGCACCGCCTCGACGACGCTGGCCACGAAACCGACGTCGACATCGAACAGGTGCAGCGCGGCGACCGCCTGCGCGTGCGGCCGGGCGAGAAGATCCCGGTCGACGGTCGCGTCGTCGACGGCGCCAGTCACGTCGACGAATCGATGCTCACCGGCGAGCCCGACCCGGTGCGCAAGGAGCAGGACGCAGGCGTCAGCGCCGGCACCGTCAACGGCACCGGCACGCTGGTGATGCTCGCCGAGCACGTCGGTGCCGAGACGCTGCTGTCGCAGATCGTGCAGATGGTCGCCGACGCGCAGCGCTCGCGCGCGCCGATCCAGCGGCTGGCCGACGTCGTCTCCGCCTGGTTCGTGCCAGCCGTCGTCGTCATCGCCGCTGTCGCAGCGCTGATCTGGGCCCTGCTCGGCCCGCAGCCGGTGCTGGCGCACGCGCTGGTCGTTGCCGTGTCGGTGCTGATCATCGCCTGCCCGTGCGCACTCGGACTGGCCACGCCGATGTCGATCATGGTCGGCGTCGGCCGCGGCGCGCAGGAAGGCGTGCTGATCCGCGATGCCGCGGCGCTGGAGACGCTGGAAAAGGTCGACACGATTGTCGTCGACAAGACCGGCACGCTGACCCAGGGCAAGCCGTCGCTGCGCAGGCTGATCCCGGCTGCGGGCTTCGCCGAGGCCGAACTGTTGCACCTGGCCGCCTCGGTCGAGGCCAGCAGCGAGCATCCGCTGGCGCGCTCGATCGTCGACGGCGCGAAAGCGCGCGGCGTCGCGCTTGAGGCGGTCAGCGGGTTCGGCTCCGATCCCGGCCGCGGCGTCTGGGGCAGCGTCGGCGACCGGCGCGTGCAGGTCGGCAACCTGCGCCTGCTGCAGCAGCAGAACCTCGACCCCGGCCCGCTCGCGGCGGCGGCCGACGCCGAGCGTGCCCAGGGCGCCACCGCGATCTACGCGGTTGTCGACGGCGCGCTCGCCGGCCTGCTGGTTGTCGCCGACGCGATCAAGCCGACGACGCCGGAGGCCGTGCAGACGCTGCGGGACGAAGGCATCCGCGTGATCATGCTGACCGGCGACGACGCGCGCACCGCGCGCGCGGTCGGCACGCAACTGGGCCTCGACGACGTCGTCGCCGACGTGCTGCCGCAGGACAAGGCGGCGATCGTGAAGAAACTGCAGGGCGAAGGCCGCGTCGTGGCGATGGCCGGCGACGGCGTCAACGATGCGCCGGCGCTGGCGCAGGCGCAGGTCGGCATCGCCATGGGCACCGGCACCGACGTGGCGATGGAGTCGGCCGGCGTGACCCTGGTCAAGGGCGATCTGCGCGGCATCGTCAAGGCGGTGCGGCTGTCGCGGCGGACGATGGGCAACATCCGCCAGAACCTGTTCTTCGCCTTCGCCTACAACGCGCTGGGCATCCCGGTTGCTGCCGGCGTGCTGTATCCGCTGTTCGGCATCGTCCTGTCGCCGATCATCGCCAGTGCAGCGATGAGTTTTTCCTCGGTCTCGGTGATCGGCAACGCACTGCGCCTGCGCGCGGCGCGGCTGTAGCCGGGGCGTGCACGGCCGTCGCCGATCCGCTACGGTGCCCGCATGAAACGCATCGACGCCGCGCTGTTCGCGCAGCTGCACACACTGGCGCTGGCCAGCCCGCGCCGCCGCAGTCATCTCAACTGGCACGATTCGGCGCATGACGTCGTGCAGCGCTTCTTCGTGCACATGCTGCCGCGCAGCTACATCCGCCCCCATCGCCACCGCATGCCGCAGCGCTTCGAGCTGACCGTGGTGCTCGACGGCAGCGCCGATTTGCTGCGGTTCGACGACGCCGGCACGCTGCGCGAGATCACCGCGGTGGCCGCCGGCGCTGCGGTGCGCGGCGTCGAGCTGCCGCACGACTGCTGGCACAGCTACCGCGTGACCGGCGACGCGCTGACCCTGCTCGAAATCAAGCCAGGTCCCTACGATGCAGCCGCCGCCAAGGACTTCGCCGCGTGGGCGCCGGCCGAGGCCGGCGCGGAGGTGCCGCCGTTCCTCGACTGGCTGCAGAATGCGCGCATCGGCGACCGCTGGCCGGGCGCCATCCCGGGATCGCCATGAGCAAGGTCGTCAACCTGCGCCAGTTCCGCAAACGCAAGGCGCGCGAAGCCGCCGAACAAGAAGCCGCCGAAAACCGCGCACGCTTCGGCCGCACCAGGGAGCAGAAAGCCCGCGACGTCGCCGAAGCCGAGGAAGCCCAGCGCCGCCTCGACCAGCTGCGCCGCGAGCGCGAGGACGCACCCGGCGAATGACGCCGCCGGCTCAGACGTAGCGCCAGCGCTGGCCGTCCTTGGAGTCCTCGATCAGCACGCCGCGCGCCTTGAGCTGGTCGCGGATACGGTCGGATTCGGCCCACTGCTTGGTCTTGCGCGCATCGGCGCGCAGCACCAGCAGGCTTTCGATTTCCTCGGCCGACGGGCGGCCGTCGACCGCCGGGGCCCAGGCGAACCAGTCGGCGGGCTTCTGCTGCAACAGGCCGAGCAGCCGCCCGGCATCGAGCATCTGCGCCTTGAGGCGCGCGCGGTCGTCGGCGTGGTCGGCCTTGTTCGCGGCGCGGGCGAGTTCGAACAGCTCGGCCAGCGCCATCGGCGTGTTGAGATCGTCCTCCAGCGCCGCGACGAAGGCCGGCGGCGCGGTCACGCCCGGCGCCGGCGCGACATCGTCCAGGTCGCGCAACGCGCCGTAGAGCCGGTCGAGCTTCTTGCGCGCCTCGGCGACGACTTCGTCGGTCCAGTCGACCGGCTGGCGGTAGTGCCCGGTCAGCAGCACCAGGCGGATCGCCTCGCCCGGCAGGGTCTTGAGCAGCGCGTGCACCAGCAGCACGTTGCCGATCGACTTCGACATCTTCTGGCTGTCGACGTTGAGAAACCCGTTGTGCAGCCAGTAGCGGGCGAACGTCTTGCCGCCATGGGCGCAGGTGGACTGCGCGATCTCATTCTCGTGGTGCGGAAAAATCAGGTCGTGACCGCCGCCATGGATGTCGATGGTCTCGCCCAGCAGGGCCTCGGCCATCGCCGAGCATTCGATGTGCCAGCCCGGACGGCCGCGCCCCCAGGGCGAGTCCCAGCCCGGCTGCTCCGGCGTCGACGGCTTCCACAGCACGAAATCGCCGGCGTGCTTCTTGTACGGGGCGACTTCGATCCGCGCACCGGCCATCAGCGCCTGTTCGTCGCGCTTGGACAGCTGTCCGTAGCCTGCGAAGCTGAGGGTGTGGAACATGACGTGGCCTTGCGCCGCATAGGCGTGGCCGGAGGCGATCAGGCGCTCGATCATGTCGATGATCTGCGGCAGGTGCTCGGTCACGCGGGGCGCGTGGTCCGGCGGCAGCACGCCCAGCGCGGCCATGTCCTCGTGATAGATCGCCGCATAGCGGTCGGTCAGCACGCGGATGTCGACGCCCTCCTTGGCCGCCGCGGCATTGATCTTGTCGTCGATGTCCGTGATGTTGCGGACATAGACGACCTGCGGATAGCGCCGCCGCAGCAGCCGCGCCAGCACGTCGAACACCACCGCCGGGCGCGCATTGCCGATATGCGCATAGCTGTAGACGGTCGGGCCGCAGACGTACATCGTCACCCGCTGCGGGTCGAGCGGGACGAAAGCTTCCTTGTGGCCGGAAAGGGTGTTGTGCAGCTGCATGGGCGTGCCCGTCGGGAAAAACGCGCGAAGAATAGCGCACGGCGCCGCCCGCCCGCCGCTTGGGCGCGGTCCGGCGCCGGGGCTACACTGCCCCGCATCATGGCCGATGCCACCTCACCGCCGCGTCACCATACCGCGCGCGGCTTCCGCAATCCGCACAGCCACGACCGTCACGGCGGCGTCGACGCGCTGCTGTGGCTGCCCGGCTTCCTGCTCAAGCCCTATCGCCGGGTGATCTTTCCGGTCCATCGGCCCGGCGCCGAGCGGCTGCGCGCCGGCACCGCCGATCAGCTGACCTGGATCGGTCATTCAAGCTTTCTGCTGCGCCTGGACGGGCGCCAGCTGATCACCGACCCGCATCTGAGCCCGCGCGCCTCGCCGCTGTCGTTTCTCGGCCCGCTGCGGGTCACGCCCCCAGCGCTGGACTTCCCGGACCTGCCGCCGCTGGACCTCGCGCTGGTCTCGCACAACCACTACGACCACCTCGACGAACCGACCGTGCGCCGTCTCGCCCGCGAACATCCGCGGCTGCAGTTCGTCGTGCCGCTGGGGCTCAAGCGCTGGTTCGCGCAGTGCGGCATCGACCGCGTCACCGAGCTGGACTGGTGGCAACACACG
>JBFHQK010000110.1:0-8733 GCA_041592255.1 Fontimonas sp. | reverse complement strand
CCCCTCGACCACGATCTCGTCGAAGTAGCCTGCGCTGTTCACCACGAAGACACCGGGTGTGAGTCCCGTGAACTCGTACTTCTTGTCCCCGTAGGCGCTGCCACGGATCGTCCGGCCGCCCTCGAAGCGGAGCCACACCTCACCCTCGTGCTTCCCGGCCTTGATCGCAATCGTCTCGCCTGGTCGGAACTTGGGCTCGTCGGCGCCGCACTTGCGGACGAATCCGATCTGCCCCGGCGGCGCATCGCGCCACTGCAGCGGCGGCGAGGTGTCGGCGCCGTCGCAGGTGAAGCGTGCCGGTAGCGCGCCGCCGTCACTGAAGGCGGCCGAGGACAGGAGCAGGGCCATCGCGGCAATTCCCATGGCATGGCGCTCGGTTGCGTCCGCGCAGCCTGCGCCGCCGCGGCGTCCGTGTCCAGGCTGATCCGCGTCAACGACGGCGCGTGCGTGCCGCTGCCAACATTGCTGCGTCCGCGCTGCGCCGCGGCACCACCTGACAGGACCGACGATGACCCTCGACAAGCATGATCTGCAGCACGACTTCCCCGAGCTGCGCGAACGCATTCACGCGCTCAAGACCCAGGATGCGCACTTTGCGCGGCTCTACGCCGACTATCACGAGGTTGACCGTGAAGTACGCCGGATCGAGGCGGAGATCGAAACCCCGTCTGATCAGTATGTCGAGCAGGTGAAGATGAAGCGCGTGCAGCTCAAGGATCAGCTCTACGCGATGCTGACCGCCTGAGCGCGGGCCGCCGGTGCGGTGCAGGTCCGGCGGCATTCACGCCTGCGAACGACGGGCCCGGGAGAGCCGGGCCGGAATCCGCGCCACGGAGGGCGGCCGGTTCGCGCCGCGGCGATGTGAAATTGGTCGGGGCGAGAGGATTTGAACCTCCGACCACCTCCACCCCAAGGAGGTGCGCTACCAGGCTGCGCTACGCCCCGACTGATGCAAGATGAAACAGGGGCGCGAAGTGTACCGGACGCCCGGATGCAATAAAAGGCGAGCGGCCGCCTCAGTCGCGAAACAGCCGCAGCAGCGACTCCAGCTCGTCGCGCAGTTCGCGGATTTCCTCGCTGCGCTTGGCCGCCGGCGCGCCGGCGGCGACGGCCTTGTCGGCATCGTTGGCAGCCACGCCGGCCTTGGCCATCTCCTTGAGCCGCTGGCGTGCGCCACCGATCGTGAATCCCTGCTCGTAGAGCAGGCTGCGGATACGGCGCACCATCAGGACGTCGTCCTGCTGGTAGTAGCGCCGGTTGCCGCGGCGCTTGACCGGGCGCAGCTGCGGAAACTCCTGTTCCCAGTAGCGCAGCACATGCGGTTTGACATCGCACAGCTCGCTGACTTCGCCGATGGCGAAGTAGCGCTTGCGCGGAATCGCCGGCAGCTCGACCGCCAGCAGCTTGTGATCAGCGGCTGACATCGGCCTCGACTCGCAGGCGCAGCTTCTGGCCGGGGCGGAACGTGACGACGCGCCGCGCCGAAATCGGAATTTCCTCGCCGGTCTTCGGATTGCGGCCGGGCCGCTGGTTTTTCGACCGCAGCTCGAAGTTGCCGAACCCCGACAGCTTCACCTCTTCGCCGGACTCGAGGCGTTCACGGATCTCCTCGAAGAAGAGGTCCACGAACTCCTTGGCCTCGCGCTTGTTCAGGCCCAATTCGTCGAACAGTGCGTCTGCCAGTTCCGCCTTAGTCAAAGCCACATGCTGTCCTTTCTGACTGCTTATTGTCGGATGGCGGCCCCAAGGTCCTTGGCCAGTGCACCGGCAACCGATGCCGTTGCCGTGTCGATAGCGTCGACGGTTAGCGTGCGCGAATAGTCATTGAAAATCAAGCCCAAAGCGACGCTTTTACAGGCGGAACCTACGCCTTCGCCGCGGTAGATATCGAACACGAATGCTTTCTGCAACAAATCGCCACCGGCGCGGCGCGCACAGTCGAGCAGCGCCTCGGCGCTCACGGTCTCGTCGACGACGACGGCGAGGTCGCGCCGCGAGGAGGGAAACTCCGACAGCGGCGCAACGCGCGGCAGTGCGGTGTCGCGGATCCGCGGCCAGTCCAGCTCGAACAGCAGCGGCGCCTCGGGCAGATCGAGCGCGTGCACGGTGCGCGGATGCAGCTCGCCCAGCCAGCCCACCGCATCGCTGCCGCGCAGGATGCGCGCGCAGCGTCCCGGGTGCAGCGCCGGATGGGTGGCGGCCTCGAAACGATACTGGTCGAGGTCTGCGCCCAGCAGCGCGGCGACATCGGCCTTGAGGTCGTAGAAATCGGTGGGCCGCTCCGCCAGCGCCCACTGCTCGCTCGCCGCCGCGCCGGTGGCCAGGCCGGCGATGCGGGTGGTTTCGTGCACCTCGGCGTCGAGCTGGGTGAAGCAGACGCCGGTTTCGAACAGGCGCAGGCGCGCGGTCTGGCGCTGGCGGTTGTGCAGCCAGGCCGGAATCAGTCCGGCCCACAGGGTGGTGCGCATCACCGACTGCGTGTCGGCCATCGGGTTGTCGACCGGCACCGCGGTATCGTCAGGATTCAGCGCCTGCTGCAGGCGCGGGTCGACGAAGGCCAGCGAGACGATCTCCTGCCAGCCGCGGGCAACCAGCGTATCGCGCGCGGTTGCGAGCGGCCGGCGCGTTTCGGCGGGGCGTGGCGGCGCCAGCGCCGCCAGATACGGCCGCGCCGGAATGCGGTCGTAGCCGTAGAGGCGTGCGATTTCCTCGATCAGGTCGGCTTCGATGCGCAGGTCATAGCGGTGATTGGGCACGCGGCAGACCCAGCTGTCGCCGATCTCGTTGCGCAGCGTGATGCCCAGGCGTCCGAGCAGATGCTCGACCTCGCGTGCGCCGATGTCGTGACCGAGCAGGCGCACCACCCGGGCATGACGCAGGCGCACGCTGACCGGTTCGGTCTGGCTGCGGCCGACCTGCGTGATCGGATGCACCTCGCCGCCGCAGATCTCGGTGATCAGCTGCGTCGCGCGGTCCAGCGCGCCGCGCGCCAGTGCCGGGTCCACGCCGCGTTCGAAGCGGTAGGCGGCGTCGGAGCTGAGCTTGTGCCGGCGTGCGGTGCCGGAGACGGCGCCGGGTGCGAAGCAGGCGGACTCGAGGAAGGTCGCCGTGGTGGTCTCGGTCACGCCGGAGGCCAGGCCGCCCATGACGCCGGCCAGTGCCAGCGGGCCGTTGTCATCCGCGATCACCAGCTCGCGCCGGTTCAGCTCGACGGTGTCCTCGGTCAGCATCTGCAGGCGTTCGCCGGCGCGCGCGCGGCGCACGCGCACCGCACCGAGCAGCTTGTCGCGGTCGAAGGCGTGCAGCGGCTGGCCCAGCTCAAGCATCACGTAGTTGGTGACGTCGACCAGCGGATGGATGCAGCGGATCCCGCTGCGGCGCAGGCGCTCGCGCATCCAGTCCGGGGTGCGCGCTTTCGGATTGAGCTTGGAGATGACGCGGCCGGCGTAGGTCGGGCAGGCGCCCAGATCCTCGATCTCCACCTTGACCTGCTGGTGGCCGACCACGATCGCCGGCGGCAGGTTGGGGCGCTTCATGTTGACGCCGTACAGCGCGGCGATGTCGCGCGCGAGGCCGAATACCGACAGGCAGTCGCCGCGATTGGGCGTGATCTCCAGGTTCAGCACATGGTCCTGGAGGTTGAGATAGTCGGTGATCGGCTGGCCGGGCTTGGCGGTGGCGTCGAGTTCGAGCAGGCCGTCGGACTTGTCGGACAGCGCCAGCTCCTTGGCCGAGCACAGCATGCCGGCACTCTCGACCCCGCGCAGCTTCGCCTGCGTGATCTGCATGCCGCCCGGCAGGGTTGCGCCCACCAGCGCGCAGGGGGCATGCAGGCCGACGCGCGCGTTGGGCGCGCCGCAGACGATCTGCAGCGGTTCCGCGGCGCCGACGTCGACGCGGCAGACCTGCAGGCGGTCGGCCTGCGGATGCCGCTCCGCGGCGATGATGCGGCCGACGACGACGCCCTGCGGCAGGGTATCGACCGCCGGCTCGATTTCCAGCTCGAGGCCGCCCATCACCAGGCGCTCGGCGATCTCATGGATGTTGGCCTGCGGATTGACCCATTCGCGCAGCCAGTTTTCACTCAGCTTCATTTCAGTGTTTCGTCCCAGCGAATGTCTGCAGGAGAGCCCCTCGGGCGAGCAAGCAAAAGTGCGCCCAGCGGCCGCGGCTACCTGAACTGCTGCAGGAAGCGCAGGTCGTTGTCGAAGAACAGGCGCAGGTCGTCGACGCCGTAGCGCAGCATCGCCATGCGCTCCACGCCCATGCCGAAGGCGTAGCCGGTGTAGCGCTCCGGATCGATGCCCACGGCCTCGAAGACCTTCGGATGCACCATGCCGCAGCCCAGCAGCTCAAGCCAGCGCGACGAGCCGTCCGGCTGCGTCCAGCGCATGTGCACGTCGGCGCCGGGCTCGACGAACGGGAAGTACGACGGCCGGAACAGGGCCTCGACATCGCGCTCGAAGAAGCGCGACAGGAAGGTCTGCAGGTCGTACTTGAGGTCGGCGAACGTGACTTTCTCGGCCACGTACAGCCCCTCGACCTGGTGGAACATCGGGCTGTGCGTGCGATCGGAGTCGCAGCGGTAGACGCGGCCCGGGCAGATGATGCGGATCGGCGGCGGGCGCGACTGCATCGTGCGGATCTGCACCGGCGAGGTGTGCGTGCGCAGCAGGCGCGCGCCGTTCATCACGTAGAACGTGTCCTGCATCGCGCGCGCCGGGTGCAGTTCCGGGATGTTGAGCGCGCCGAAGTTGTGGAAGTCGTCCTCGATCTCCGGCCCTTCGACGGTCTCGAAGCCGAGCTCGCCGAACAGCTGGCAGATGCGCTGGATCGTGCGTGTCAGCGGGTGCAGGCCGCCGGTGTGCTCGCCGCGGCCGGGCAGCGAGACGTCGATGCGCTCCGCCGCCAGGCGCTGTTCGAGCGCCGCGGCGGCCAGGGCGTCGGCGCGCGCCTCGATGGCACGACCGACGGTGTCCTTGATGCGATTGACGCGGTCGCCGAAGGCTTTGCGTTCCTCGGGCGGCATGCCGCCCAGCTGCTTGAGCAGCTCGGTGACGCGACCTTTCTTGCCGAGCAGATCGACGCGCAGGGCGTCGAGTGCGCGCGCCTCGGTTGCGGCAGTCACGTCGGCCAGGGCCTTGTGCAGCAGGTCTTCGAGTGGGTCGGTCATGACGGAAATGGCGGCTCAAAAAACAAAGGGGAACGGCAAACGCCGTTCCCCTTGTCCGGTACTGCAATAAACGACGAGGGACTTAGGCGGCGAGCTGGGCTTTCGCCTGGGCCACCAGGGCGCTGAACGCCGCCTTGTCGTGCACCGCGAGGTCCGCGAGGACCTTACGGTCGAGGGCGACGCCGGCCTTGGCGAGCCCGTTGATAAATCGGCTGTACGACAGGCCCAGTTCCTTGGTCGCGGCGCCGATGCGGATGATCCACAGGGCGCGGAACTCGCGCTTCTTCACCCGGCGGTCGCGGTAAGCGTACTGGCCGGACTTGATGACCTGCTGCTTGGCCGAGCGGAACTGGCGCGACTTGGCGCCGTAATAACCCTTCGCCTTCTTCAGCACCTTCTTGTGCTTGGCGTGGGCGGTAACACCTCTTTTGACGCGTGCCATGATTCGTTCTCCCTATCGCTTAGGCGTACGGCAGCATGATGCGGACTTCGCGCTGATCCGACGGATGGATCTGCGCTTCACCGCGGAGCTGACGGATCCGCTTGCCCGACTTCTTGGTCAGGATGTGGCGCTTGTGCGAGTGGGAGCGCTTGAAGCCGCCTTTGCCAGTCTTGGCAAAGCGCTTGGCCGCGCTTTTCACGGTTTTCATCTTTGGCATTTCTGTGACTCCTGACTTCGGTCGATTGCCGGCTTCGCATCCTTGCCTGGGGAGCTGACCGGGCCCCGCCGCACGAGGCGGCAGGGACTTCCTGTTTCTGCGGTGGACGCAGAAGGGGCGGGATTCTGAACGGTTCGCGCCGTGATTTCAAGGCGCGCCGCAGCGCAGGCGACGGCCGTTACTTGCGCTTCTGCGAAATCACCATCACCGACTGGCGGCCTTCCATCTTCGGGAACTGCTCGACCTGGACGGTCTCGCCCAGTTCATCGCGCAGGCGGTTCATCACCTGCATGCCCAGTTCCTGATGCGCCATTTCGCGGCCGCGGAAGCGCACCACGACCTTGACCTTGTCGCCTTCTTCGAGAAAGCGCGAGATCGAGCGGAACTTGGTCTGGTAGTCCGCCTCTTCGGTCGTCGGCCGGAACTTGATCTCCTTGATCTGGATCTGCTTCTGCTTTTTCTTCGCAGCGTGCGCGGCCTTGTCCTTCTGATAAAGGTACTTGCCGTAGTCCATGATCTTGCAGACCGGCGGCTCGGCGTTGGGCGACACCTCGACGAGGTCGAGCCCCGCTTCCTCCGCCTTCAGCAGGGCTTCCCGCGTGGGCAGGATGCCGAGCTGGCTGCCGTCGTCAGCGATGACACGTACGCGCGGCGCATTGATCTGATGGTTGCGCCGATCTTCACGTTCCAGAGCGATGCGAAATCTCCTCAAGTCGGGCCTGTTGCGGCCGATAGCCCACCCCTCGGGAAGCGCACCCGCGTGCCGGGGGGGAGGGTACAAGGTCGCGAATTGTACGGGGGTGCCTGGGCCTTCACAAGTCGAATCAAGCTGTTCCGCGCCCCGGCACGGCGTTACGACTTGATCCGGGTCAATGTCCGCCGGGGGAGGGTGCGCGACACTGCGTCAGCTTGAGCCGGGGAGCTTCGTTGTGACGACTGCCGTTGTTTTTCAGCCGGATCTGATCCGCCGATACGGCGGGCCGGCGCCGCGATATACCTCCTACCCGACGGCGCTGCAGTTCGACGCCCGCTTCGGCGAGAACGACCTGCGCCGGGCGTTGAGTGCCGCCGGCGAGGGGCCGCTGTCGGTCTACGTGCACGTGCCGTTCTGCAACAGCCCGTGCTTCTACTGCGGCTGCACCCGGGTCATCACGCGCCAGCCGGAAGTCATCGAGGCCTACGTGCAGCGCCTGCTGCAGGAGATTGCGCTGCAGGCGCAGGCCTGCGAGCGCCGTCGCGAAGTCCAGCAGCTGCACTTCGGCGGCGGCACGCCGACCACGCTCGACGCCGGCCAGTTCGGCCGCATCATGGACGCGCTCGACCATCATTTCGGGCTGAGCAGCGCCGCGAACCGTGAATACTCGATCGAAATCGATCCGCGCACGCTCGACGACCACACCATGCCGATGCTGGCGGGGCTGGGCTTCAACCGCGTCAGCTTCGGGGTGCAGGATTTCGACCCCGCGGTGCAGGAGGCGATCAACCGCATCCAGCCATCGTCGCAGACCTGGCGTGCGATCGCCGATGCGCGCCGGGCCGGATTCGAGTCGGTGTCGCTGGATCTGGTGTATGGCCTGCCACTGCAGACGGTGCAGTCGTTCAACCGGACGCTCGACGAGGTGATCCAGACCGCGCCGGACCGGGTGGCGGTCTATGCCTACGCGCACATGCCGACGCTGTTCCGCGCGCAGCGTCAGATCCGGCTCAGGGATCTGCCGGATCCGGAGGTGCGGCTGGGCCTGCTGCAATGCGCGATCGAACGCCTGACCGACGCCGGCTATCTCTATATCGGCATGGATCATTTCGCGCGGCCGGAGGACGACCTTGCCCAGGCGCTCGCGGACGGCAGCCTGCAGCGCAATTTCCAGGGCTACTCGACGCAGGCCGGCTGCGATCTGCTGGGACTGGGCATGAGCGCCATCAGCCGCATCGGCGACTGCTACAGCCAGAACACCAAGGATCTCGATGCGTATGCGGCGGCGCTCGACGCCGGGCATCTGCCGATCGAGCGCGGCCTGCGCCTCACCAGTGAAGATCGCCTGCGCCGGCGCGTGATCGAGGACCTGATGTGCCGCGGCGAGGTCGATACCCTGGCGCTGGAACGCGACTATGGCGTGCGCTTCGAGCGCCACTTCGAGAACGAGCTGCAGCGGTTGCTGGCCCTGGAGCAGGACGGACTGGTCAGTCGCGATGACCACGCCATCCGCGTCACGCCCAGCGGGCGGTTGCTGGTGCGCAAGGTGGCGCAGGTGTTCGACACCTATGCACCGCCGCCGGCGCCCAGCGGCGGCATGAGGCACGCCACGACGATCTGAGTCGTCGTCAGCAGGTGCGCCCATGCATGGCTGCGGCTGGCAGCCGGGCGGCGATGTCCCGACAATACGCGCCCGCCCGACATGGTGAGCTGACGTGAGCCAGGACAATTCGCCGTCCAGCGCCCCGCGTGAAAACCTGCGCGATGCCGCGCTGAGTTATCACGCGTGGCCGACGCCGGGCAAGCTGGCGGTGACGCCCACCAAGTTGCTGACCAACCAGCGCGACCTGGCCCTGGCGTATTCCCCCGGGGTGGCCGCCGCCTGCGAGGAAATCGTCGCCGATCCGGCAAACGCCTTCCGCTACACCGCGCGCGGCAATCTGGTGGCCGTGGTCACCAATGGCACCGCGGTGCTGGGACTGGGCAACATCGGCCCGCTGGCCGCCAAGCCGGTGATGGAAGGCAAGGCGGTGCTGTTCAAGAAGTTTGCCGGCATCGACGTCTTCGACATCGAGCTCGATCAGAAGGATCCGGACAAGCTGGTCGAGGTGATCGCGGCGCTGGAGCCGACCTTCGGTGGCATCAACCTCGAAGACATCAAGGCGCCTGAATGCTTCCATGTCGAGAAGCAGCTGCGCGCGCGCATG
>JBFHQK010000109.1:0-8803 GCA_041592255.1 Fontimonas sp. | reverse complement strand
GGTGGGGGTGGGGGGGGGGGCCGCGATCGCCTGCCAGTACCTGGTCGGCGCCGGGGTGGGCCGGCTGCTGATTGCCGACCGCGACCGGGTGGAAACCAGCAATCTCCAGCGGCAGACGCTCTACCGGCAGGCGGATGTGGGCCGCGCCAAGACCGAGGCCGCCGCCGCGCAGCTGCGCGCGCTCAACGGCGAGGTCGAGATCGAATGTTTCGATGCCGGTAGCTGGACCGGGGCGGTGGTGCAGGCCGATGTGGTGCTCGACTGCACCGACAATTTTCCCGCGCGCTACGCGATCAACGCCGCCTGCGTGCGTGCGCGCAAGCCGCTGGTCAGCGGCGCCGCGATCCGCTTCGAGGGCCAGCTGGCGGTTTTCGATCTGCGCCGCGGCGGACCGTGCTACCGCTGCCTGTACGCCGATACCGGCGAGGCGGCGGAAAGCTGCGAGCAGGCCGGCATCCTCGGTCCGGTGGTCGGCACCGTCGGCGCGCTGCAGGCGCTGATGGCGCTCAAGCTGCTGCTCGGTCTGGGCCAGGAGGCGTCGCGGCTGTACGGCTGGGATGCGCGGCGGATGCAGTGGCGCTCGCATAAGATCAGCGCTGATCCTGAATGTCCTGTTTGCGGAGCAAGTCATGTCTGAGCACACCCTAGTGATTCCGCGACGCCTGGCGGTCGAGATCCTGCATGCGGCCCAGGTCGCGCAGCCGCAGCCGATCCGCGGTGTGGTCGGCGCGCGCAACGGCGAACCGGCGAGCTTTCGCGCCGAGCGTTCGCAGCTGGCATCCGGGGAGCAGCTATGGGCGCGTCTGTGGTCGCACCCGCAGGCCCCGGCGGTGCCCAGCGCCGCGGAGCTGGCCGACGGCGGCCTGAGCCTGGTGGTTTCGCTCAACACCAAGGGAGTGCTGGAAATGCGCGCCTGGCGTCTCGACGGCGAGGTGCCGCGTGAGCAGGTGCTCAAGATCCGGGATTGAGCCGCAGCTGCTGAGCGGCGGCGCGCGGGCACACCCATTGGAGGGCCGGGCATGAGCGAAGCGAAGATCGTCACCGAGCGGCAGGGCCATGTGCTGTTGATCGGGTTCAACCGCCCTGCCAAGTACAACGGTTTTGACCGCGAGATGTTCCAGCAGCTGGCGCAAGCCTACGGCCGGCTCGACACCGATCCCGAACTGCGCTGCGGCCTGGTGCATGCGCATGGCGCGCACTTCACCGCCGGGCTCGACCTGCCGCAGTGGACGCCGGTATTCGAAGCCGGCAGCTGGCCGGCGCTGGCGGCCGACGAGCGCGATCCGCTCGGCCTGATTCCGGACAAGCGGGTCTCCAAGCCGCTGGTGTTCGCGATGCAGGGAATCTGCTTCACCATCGGCATCGAGCTGGCGCTGGCCGGCGACATCCGCGTCTGCGCCGACGACGCCCGCTTCGGTCAGATCGAGGTGCGGCGCGGGATCTACGCCTGCGGCGGCGCGACGGTGCGCATGGTGCAGGAGTTCGGCTGGGCCAACGCCCAGCGCTACCTGCTGACCGGCGACGAGTTCGATGCGCAGGAAGCGCATCGCATCGGCTTCGTGCAGGAGGTGGTGCCCGCGGGGCGCCAGTTCGAGCGCGGTCTGCAGCTGGCCGAGAAGGTCGCCAAGCAGGCGCCGCTGGGGGTCTATGGCAGTCTCAGGTCCTCGCGCCTGGCGCTGGAGCAGAGCATGCAGGCGGCCATGGCCCGTTTCCTGCCGGATCTGGCGCCGCTGATGCGCAGTGAGGACGTGCAGGAAGGCGTGCAGTCCTTCGTCGAGCGGCGCGAGGCACGCTTCAAGGGGCGCTGAGCCTGCACCGGCTCAGCGCCGGCGCCGGCCGCCGTGGCGGCGACCGCTTGTCGCGGCTTGTGGCACGAAGGTCCGGCGAGCGGCGCCGGATGCCGCCGACGAGGGGAAAGTGAAGGCCTCACAGCCAGCCAGTGCCGCCACCGGGGCGGCAGCGAGGATGCTTTGAGCGCTTGGTGGATGCCGATCAGATCGCGTGGCCCGACGCGGACGCCGTGTGCGGGCCGGCTTGCACCGGCATGTGTTTTCCATGACCATCCAGTAACATGCAGACAGACTCGGCCTGCGCCGCATACCCTCGCCGGTAGCCTGCGCAGTGGTTTTCCTGTTCCGGTGACGCGTCACGGTGTGCGGATCCCCTCCCATGGATGACTCGACTGCGCTGAGGGTGCCGCCGACCGAGCTGTTTGATGCCGTGCCGGCATCGATGCTGCTGCGCGACCTGCCGCAGCCGCTCGCGGTGCTGGATACGGCGAGCGGTCGCGTGCGCATGGTCAACGCCGCGCTCGTTCAGCGTCTCGGCCGGCCCGGCGCCGAGCTGGAGACGCTGAGTCTGCCGCAGCTCCAGCAGCTGATGCGCGAGGTGAGCGGTGGCGCCGGCGCGCGCGAGGCCTGCGGCCATCTCCATCCGGTGCACCTTGCCAGCGGCGACGCCCTGCTGTGGTTCGCGGACCGCTGCAGCGGCGAGTCGGTGCCGGCGCTGCGCGATGAGGTCACCGGTCTGTTGTCGCGCCGGGGCTTCGAAGAGCGGCTGCGCGAACTGCTGTCGGCGCAGGCTGGCGGCGCGCTGATCCGTATCGAAGTGGACCAGTTCAAGGTGATCACCGACGCCTACGGCCGTGAGGCGGGCAACCGGCTGCTGGCGCAGCTGGGCAAGCTGATCACCTCTCTGGTGCGCGATGGCGACGATCCGGCGCGACTGGGCGGCGACGAATTCGCGGTGGTCATCGAGGGCGCGGACGTGGAGCGCGCGTGGCAGATCGCCGAGCGCGTGCGTCTGCAGGTGGCTGCGCACGGCTTCGAGTGGAACGGCCGCACCTATGGCGTGACGGTGAGCGCCGGCATCGCCCTGTTTGCCGACGCGTTTCATGATCTGTCCGAGCTGATGTCGGCCGCCAGCACCGCGTGCGAGGCGGCCAAGGTGCGCGGGCGCAACCGCATCGAGATCTATCGGCGCGAGGATCGTGAGCTCAACCGGCTGCGCGGCGAGCAGTCCTGGGGCGCGCGAGTCCTCGAGATCCTGGAGGCCGACCGCTTTGCGCTGTTCCGCCAGCGCATCGTGCCGCTGGCGCAGAGCAACACACCGCCGCACTACGAGGTGCTGCTGCGGGTGCGTGGTGTGTCCGGCTGGGCGCCGCCGCCCGAATTCGTCGCCGCCGCCGAGCGTTACGGCCTGATGCCCCAGGTCGACCGCCGGGTGATCGCGCGCGTGATGCGCGAGATGTCGCGGCTGAGTGCGCAGGAGCGGCCCGTCACCGCGATCAATCTCTCCGGTCACAGTCTCAACGATCAGGGCCTGGCCGCGTATATCGCGCGCATGCTGGATCGCAACGAGGTGCAGGCGGACCGCATCTGCTTCGAAATCACCGAGACCGCGGCGATCGCCAACACGGCGCGCGCGGTCAGCTTCGTCAATTCGGTCCGGCAGCTGGGCTGCACGGTGGCGCTGGACGATTTCGGCGCCGGGATGTCGTCGTTCAGCTACCTCAAGACCCTGAATGTCGATGTGCTCAAGATCGACGGCAGTTTCGTGCGCCATGTCGCCTCGGACGCGGTCGACGCGGCGACCATCGAGAGCATGGTCAAGGTCGCGCGGCTGCGCGGTCTGACCACCATTGCCGAGTGTGTCGAGAACGCCGAGATCCTGGCGCGACTGGGCGAGCTGGGCGTGGACTACGCGCAGGGCTTTCATCTGCACCGGCCGGAAGCCTGGTCCCTGCCGTAGCGGCCGGGCACGGCGCCGGCGCGGATCGTGCCGGCCGGGGGCGTGACGGGCGTATCGCCGCGCGGCGTGCTTCTACAGTGTCGGGCGGGTGCCGGCTACAATCGGCGCCTTCTTCCAAGCTCGCTCCCATGCGCCTGTCCAAGTTCCCGCTGCACACCACCAAGGAGACTCCGGCTGACGCCGAAGTCGTGTCGCACCAGCTGATGCTGCGTGCCGGATATATCCGCAAGCTCGGCGCCGGGCTCTACAGCTGGCTGCCGATCGGCCTGCGCGTGCTGCAGAAGATCGAGGCGATCGTGCGCGAGGAGATGAACCGCGCCGGTGCGGTCGAGGTGCTGATGCCCTCGGTGCATCCGGCCGAGCTCTGGCAGGAGTCCGGGCGCTGGCAGCAGATGGGCGACGAGATGCTGCGCTTCAAGGATCGTCACCACAACGATTTCGCCTACGGTCCGACGCACGAGGAGGTGATCTGCCATCACTTCCGTCAGGACTTCCGTTCCTACCGCCAGCTGCCGGTCAACTTCTACCAGATCCAGACCAAGTTCCGCGACGAGCGGCGGCCGCGCTTCGGCGTGATGCGCGCCCGCGAGTTCATCATGAAGGACGCGTACTCCTTCCACACCAGCAAGGAGGATCTGGCGCGCGAGTACCAGAATATGCGCGAGGCCTATGCGCGCATCTTCACACGTCTGGGCGTCGACTTCCGCATCGTCAAGGCCGACTCCGGCAACATCGGCGGCTCGGCGTCCGAGGAATTCCACGTCCTGGCCGGCTCCGGCGAGGACCTGCTGGCGGTGTCCGATTCCGGTCCGTACGCAGCCAATGTGGAGGCCGCAGAATGTCAGCCGGCCGCGCATCCGCGCGCGGCGGCGGCCGCAGCGCTCGAGAAGGTGGCCACCCCCGGACAGAAAACCTGTGAGCAGGTGTCCGCGTTCCTCAAGGTGCCGCTGACCGGCAAGGTCAAGCTGCTGGTGGTCAACGCCGCCGACGGCGGACTGATCGCCATCGCACTGCGCGGCGATCACCAGCTCAACGAGATCAAGGCGGCCAAGCACCCGAAGATCGCCAGCCCGTTGACGCTGGCGACGCCGGACGCGGTGCAGAAGGCGTTCGGCTGCGAAGTGGGGTACCTCGGGCCGGTGGGCTGCCCGATCCCGCTGATCGCCGATCATGCCGCCGCCGTGGTGGCGGATTTCGTCTGCGGCGCCAACGACAACGATCACCATCTGCGCGGCGTGAACTGGGGCCGGGACTGCGCCGAGCCGGAAGCCGCCGATCTGCGCATGGTGGCTGAGGGCGATCCGAGTCCCGACGGCGTCGGCACGATCAAGTTCTACCGCGGCATCGAAGGCGGACACATCTTCCAGCTCGGCCGCAAGTACAGCGCTGCCATGTCTCTGTCGGTGCTCGACGACAAGGGTCAGTCCGTGGTGCCGGAGATGGGCTGCTACGGCATCGGCGTGAGCCGTCTTGCCGCAGCCGTTATCGAACAGTCGCATGACGCCAGCGGCATGATCTGGCCGGACGGCATTGCGCCGTATCGCGTGATCCTGTGCCCGATCGGCATGGACAAGTCCGAGACCGTGCGCGTGGCCGTCGAGACGCTGTACGGGGAGCTGATGGCCGCCGGCGTCGATGTGCTGCTCGATGACCGCGGCAACCGCCCCGGTGCGATGTTCGCGGACGCTGATCTGATTGGCGTGCCGCACCGGGTCGTCATCGGCGACAAGGGCCTCGCGCATCAGCAGTACGAATACAAGCACCGGCGTGGCGACAAGGCCGAGATGATTCCGGCGACCACGGCTGCGGTGCTGGAGAAGCTCGCGTAGGCGCACGATGACCGCAGGCCAGGGCGCAGCGAGGACCGGTCATCCGGCACCCAGGTGGCGCGTGGCGTGCCGGCGACTTTGCCTGGGCCTGGCGCTGCTGCAGGCGGTGCCGGCACCGGCCGCGCCAATCGGCGCGCCGGAGCCGGAGCTGCGCGACCGGCTGGCACTCACGATCGGCGCGGCGGACAGTTTCGAGCACCGCTTCGATGCCGAGGTCTGGCTGGTGGACATGTCGGCGCGACTGCGCCGCTTCATCCCCGACGAGGCGCAGCGCCTGGAGCTGCTGCGACTGGTGCACAGCGAGGCGCGCCGCGCGAAGCTGTCGCCGGAGCTGGTGCTGGCGGTGATCGAAGTCGAAAGCCGCTTCGATCGCTTTGCGCTGTCGGTGGCCGGCGCACAGGGACTGATGCAGGTGATGCCGTTCTGGCTGCGCGAGATCGGCCGGCCGGACGACAACCTGTTTCAGGTGCGCACCAATCTGCGCATGGGCTGCACGATCCTGAAGTTCTATCTCGACAAGGAACGCGGCAATCTGGTGCACGCGCTGGCGCGCTACAACGGCAGCTATGGCCGCGTCGACTATCCGGTCAAGGTGATCGAGGCGCTGAACCGCCGCTGGTACCGCAGCTGAAGCGTGTGCCGCAGGTGCGGCGATCTGCTCAGCGGCGGCTCACTGCGGCTGCGCGCCATGCCGCCAGACCGGCAGCGGCCTGCTGGCGCACCTTGCGCTGGAGAAAGCCCGTGCCGCCGAGTGCCCAGCCGGCAAGGCCCAGCGCCTGGCCGGCCCAGCGGTGAAAGTCGAAACGGTCGGTTTGGCGCAGGATCAGGCCGTCGGCGAGTTCGAACTCGGCGTCGATCACGTTGTGCACCGTGCGCCCGCTGGCGCTGAAGGTGTACCAGGCTTCCCAGTGCGCATACGCGTGACCGGCGTCGCCGCGGATCTCTCGAAAGGTGACGCGCAGGTCCTTGCCGCGCGCACACAGCATGGCCCACATCGCGCGCACGCCTTCGGCGTCGAGGTCGGGGAAGACCGGATCGCTGAAGCGCGCCTGCGGGTGGTAGCAGGCACCCATGGCGGCGCCGTCGCGGCGCTGCAGGGCGCGGTACAGGCGTTCGATCACGGCGGTTTCGGCGTTCATCGGCGGACCTTGTCCGGTGCGGCGTGGCTTCAGCGGGCGCTTTCGCGCACTTCGCCGATGCGCACGGTGGTGCTGCGGTAGCTGTGCGCGCGCTCGACCGCCGCGACCACCTCTTCAATGGTCGGATTGGGCCGGATCTTCAGGCGCTGGCCGGCGCGCACGCGGTTGGGATCGGCGAGCACGTCGCGGTTGGCGTCCCAGATCAGCGGCCAGAGGCGCGGGTTGCCGTAAACCTCGGGGCGGCCGGAGATGATCCAGAGGGTGTCGCCGGCGGCCACGACATAGCGCTGGGTGGCCTGCGCGAGCGCCTGGTTGAGCGCGCTCAGCAGCTCGAATGCGCGCCGGCCCTGGCGGCTGGCGAGCGCGACTTCGGCGATGCGCATGCGCTCGAGCTGTTCGTCGCTCAAGCCGGTGTAGGTCTGCAGTTTCTGCAGCTCGATCTCGGCGCGCAGCAGCAGGTGCACGTCGAGCGCGTCGTTGGCGCGGCGCAGCACCTCGGCGGCCAGCGCACGGGTGCCGGCGCCATCGCCGCTGCGCGCCGCGCTGCCGGCGGCGTCGAGCAGCGTCTGCAATTCCGCCGCGTCGGCCCACTGCGGCAGCGCCGCGCGCGCCTCGGCGTAGCGCGCGCGTGCCTGATCGAGGAGCTGAGCGTCGGCTGCGGCGATGGAAACGGGGCGCGCCGCCGGAACCGGTGGCGTGACTGCAGCGGCGATGCGGGCCGTGTCCACCGCGCTGCGCCGCTCCGGCGGTGGAATGCGATGCAGGCCGCAGGCGGCCAACAGAAACGCGGCCGCTGAGACGGCGGCCGCGATACGCAGGATCGGAATCATTGTTCAGACCCTACAATACCGCCGCCGTTCTTGCCTACCGGGTACCGCAACGTCGGGGTCGTCTTGGTCGAAATCTTGGTTCTCTACTATTCGCGCCACGGTTCGGTGGCGCAGATGGCGCGCCATGTCGCACGGGGGGTCGAATCCGTGCGCGGGGTCGGCGCCCGCGTGCGCACCGTGCCGCCGGTGAGCGCGGATCATCTCGCACGCGGCCCGGAGATCCCCAGCGACGGTCCGCCCTACGCCGAGATCGACGATCTGCGCGAGTGTGATGGGCTGGTGATGGGCAGTCCGACCCGCTTCGGCAACATGGCCGCCCCGCTGAAATACTTCGTCGACAGCAGTTCGGCGCTGTGGCTGTCCGGCGGGCTTGCGGGCAAGCCGGCCGGCGTGTTCACCTCGACCGGCACGCTGCACGGCGGACAGGAGAGCACGCTGCTGTCGATGATGGTGCCCCTGCTGCACCACGGCATGCTGCTGGTCGGCCTGCCGTATACGCACCCCGAGCTGGCCTCGACGCGCGGTGGCGGCACGCCCTACGGGGCCAGCCACCACGCCGGCATCGGTACCGAACCGCAGGCCTTGAGTCGCGACGAGGCGGCGCTGTGCGAGGCGCTGGGGCAGCGTGTTGCCGACATTGCGCGGCGGCTCAAGGCATGAAGCGCCCGCTGAGCGAGTACGCCAAGGGCGCTGCGCTGATCGCGCATGTGCTGCTGATGCTGGCGCTGGTGGCGCAGAACAGTGCGCTGTCATGGCTTGCGGCCCTGCTGCTGGTGCCGCCGCTGCCGGGCCTGGTGCGCGGCCGCCTGTATACCTACCAGTGGGCCTGCATGCTGGTGGCGTTCTATTGCGCGCTGTGGCTGGCCGAGGGCTGGTTCGAAGTGCGCGGTCGCGGGCTGGCGTTCGGGATCGCCGCGCTGGCGGCGTCGGACTTTGTCAGCCTGGTGCTCTATGTGCGCCTGCGGCGGCGAGAAGGGCCTGGGCCAGGGGCAGCGTCAGGCGGCGTTTCGCGCTGAGCGTTCCGCGGTCGAGCGTTTCCAGCGCTTCGAGCAGGCTGCCGGTGTCGCGCGCCTGCGTGTTGAGCAGCCAGCGCACCACGTCATCGGGCAGCTCCAGCCCGCGCATCTGCGCGCGCAGGCGCAGCAGCGCGGTGCGTGCAGGGTCATCCAGCGGGCGCAGGCCGACCACGGCGCACTGGCTCAGCCGGGTGCGCAGGTCCGGCACGCAGATGTCGAGACGGTTGGGGGCCGCGGTC
>JBFHQK010000108.1:0-8819 GCA_041592255.1 Fontimonas sp. | reverse complement strand
GTTGTCCGGGGCCACCGCGCCGCGCCGCGCGGCCGGCGCGGGCGCTATGCTCGCGGCCATGCTGAGGCTGTTGATCGTGCTGGGCTTATGGTGTGCCGCCGCCGCGGTGGCGGCGGCCGACGAGGTGTATCGCGTGGTCGACGCCGACGGCCACGTGCACTACACCGACCGGCCGCCGCACCGGCGTGCGCGGCCGCTGGATCTGGGCGTGCCCTCGGGCGCCACGCCGCCGCCGCGCCGCGCCGGCAGCTTTCACTCGGCCGAGGCCCTGCGGGCGGCGGCGCGCTTCGCGGTCAGCGTCGAATCGCCGACGCCGGGCCAGATCCTGCGCGCCGCGGCGGCACCGGCGGTGGTCGCCGCCAGCGTGATGCCGGGGCTGGTCAGCGGCTTTGGTCTGACCTACGTGCTCGATGGCCGCGCCCTCAACGCCACGCCGGTCGACAGCCTGAGCCTGCTGCTCCCCGCACTGGAGCCGGGTGCGCGCCGGCTCACCGTGATTCTCAGCGATGCGCAGGGGCGCGAGCAGGCGCGCGCCGACGAGATTGTGTTTCACGTTGCACCATAACGGAGCGCATGCCCTGATTCGGGCCGCACCAAGATGGCGCGTCGGGGGCGGCTGCGCTAGGCTGGCGCCGCAGGCCGTGCATGGCCTGCATCTTGCGTCGGCCAGTTCATGAAACGGTTATCCAGAAGCCGCGTCGCCGCCGGGGATACGCTCGACGGCCTGACCACGGCGGTGGTGGCCGTCGACGCCGGCCTGCGGATCACGGCGCTGAATTCGGCCTGCGAAAGCCTGTTCGGCGTTTCCCGGCGCCTGGCGCTGGGCACCGCGCTGGTCGACGCAATCCCGCATTTCAAGCCCTACGAAACGCGGCTGGTGAGCGCGCAGCAGACCGCCACCGGCTTCATCGAACGGGAAACCGAGCTGCGCCGCGGCACCGATGCCGGCGTGCGCGTCGACTGGACGGTGACGCCGTTTGCCAGCGCCGGCCGCAAACCCGGCCTGCTGATCGAGCTGCTGGCAGTCGACCGCCATCTGCGCATCTCGCGCGACGAGCAGTTGCTGGCGCATTTCGATGCCAGCCGCGAGCTGATCCGCGGGCTGGCGCACGAGATCAAGAATCCGCTTGGCGGGATCCGCGGCGCGGCGCAGCTGCTGGAGCGCGCATATCCCGACCCCGACCACCGCGAGTACACCGCGGTGATCATCCGCGAGGTCGACCGCCTGCAGAACCTGGTCAACCGCATGCTCGGCCCCAATCGGCTGCCGCAGAAGACGTTGCTCAATGTGCATGAAGTCCTCGAGCACGTGCGCCAGCTGGTGCAGGCCGAGGCGCCGTCCGGCGTCGCCGTGCTGCGCGATTACGACCCCAGCATTCCCGAGCTGCGCGGGGACCGCGAGCAGCTGATTCAGGCGCTGCTCAACATCCTGCGCAACGCCCTGCAGGCGGTCGATGGCGACGGGGTGATCGTCCTGCGCACGCGCACGCGCCGGCAGTTCACGATCGGCTCGACGCGCCACCGGCTGGTGGCGCAGATCGACGTCGAGGACAACGGCGCCGGCATCGCGCCGGCGATGATCGAGAAAATCTTCTATCCCATGGTGACCACGCGTGCCGACGGCACCGGGCTGGGTCTGCCGATCGCGCAGTACCTGGTGCACAGCCACGGCGGCCTCATCGAGTGCCGCAGCCGGCCAGGCTGCACCGTGTTCACGTTGTACCTGCCGCTGGAACTCTCATGAGTGCGTTGAATGTCTGGATCGTGGACGACGATGAGTCGATCCGTTGGGTGCTGGAGAAATCGCTGACGCGCGAGGGCATGCAGGTGACCAGCTTCCCGGGCGCGGCCGAGCTGCTCGATGCGCTCGACGACGGCGCCCCGGACGTGCTGATCAGCGATATCCGCATGCCCGGCGTCGACGGCCTGCGCCTGATGGGCCGGGTGCATGACGCCCGGCCGGAGCTGCCGGTCATCATCATGACGGCGCACTCGGATCTCGATGCCGCGGTCGCGGCGTACAAGGGCGGTGCCTTCGAGTACCTGCCCAAGCCCTTCGATGTCGACGGCGTCGCCGAGCTGGTGCGCCGCGCCGCGCACAAGCGCGAGATCGTCGAGGAGCCCGAGCCGGCACAAACCGCGGCGATGATCGGCGAGGCGCCGGCGATGCAGGACGTGTTCCGTGCCATCGGCCGCCTGTCGCATTCGCACATCACCGTGCTGATCACCGGCGAGTCCGGCACCGGCAAGGAACTGGTTGCACGCGCGCTGCACGTCAACAGCCCGCGCGCCAACCGCCCGTTCATCGCCATCAACACCGCGGCGATCCCCAAGGACCTGCTCGAAAGCGAGTTCTTCGGCCACGAGCGCGGTGCGTTCACCGGTGCGGCGGCGCAGCGCAAGGGCCGCTTCGAGCAGGCCGACGGCGGCACGCTGTTTCTCGACGAGATCGGCGACATGCCGGCCGATCTGCAGACCCGGCTGCTGCGCGTGCTGCAGAACGGCGAGTTCTATCGCGTCGGCGGCGTCACTGCGGTCAAGGTCGACGTGCGCGTGATTGCGGCCACACACCAGGATCTCGACCAGCTGGTGCGGGACGGTCGCTTCCGTGACGACCTCTACCACCGGCTCAACGTCATCCGCATCCGCATCCCGGCGCTGCGTGAGCGCCCCGAGGATATTCCGCAGCTGGCGCGCCACTTTCTGCTGCGTGCCGCCGAGGAGCTGCAGACCGAAGCCAAGCGGCTGCCTGCCGACGTGATCCAGCGGCTGCAGGCGTTCGAGTGGCCCGGCAACGTGCGCCAGCTCGAGAACATCTGTCGCTGGCTGACCGTGATGGCGCCGGGGCGGGACGTGCACCTGCAGGATCTGCCCCCGGAACTGCAGGGCGCGGCGCCCGCGGCCGAGCCGGCGCCGCTGCCGGCCGGCGCCGCGGCGGCGGGGACACAGCCCAGCGACGCGGCAGCGGTTGCCGGCGGCGCGTGGCACGAGCAGTTGCGCGCCTGGGCCGCCGCCGAGCTTGCGGCCGGCCACAGCGCGATCCTGGATGTCGCCACGCCGCAGTTCGAGCGCGCGATGATCGAAACCGCCCTGGCGGCGACCCACGGCCAGCGTCAGGATGCCGCCAAGCGGCTGGGCTGGGGGCGCAATACCCTCACCCGCAAGATCAAGGAACTCGGACTCGACGACTAAACCGTGCCGGCGAACCCGCCGCAGCGGGTGAGGGCATTCGATCGATGGATCCGCATCGCAGGCGATGCGGGGGCTCACCCGCAAGATCGAGGAACTCGGACTGGACGACGAGATCGCGCCGGATCAGACGCGCAGCTGCAGCCAGGCGCGGCGCTGCCAGGCGAGCGTGAAGATCGCGGTCTGCAGCAGGCGGTAGCCGGCCATCGCGATCCAGATCGCGGTCAGGCCCAGGCCCAGCACCGGGCCCAGCAGCCAGGCCAGCGGCAGAAACAGGCCCCACTGCAGCGCGGTGGCCACCACCATCACCAGCCGGCTCGCGCCCACGCCCAGCAGCGCCTGCATCATCACCAGCCCCAGGCCGTCGAGCAGGATCGTGGCGCCAATCAGGCGCAGCGGCAGCACCCCGAGCTCGACCAGCGCCGGTTCGCGCACGAACAGCGCCAGCAGCGGCCGGGTCGCCAGCAGCATCGGCAGCGCCAGCGCGGCAAAGATCCACGCGCCGACGCGGTAGACGTCCCAGGCCCAGCGATGCGCATCGTCCGGCTCCTGCCGGCCCAGCGCCTGGGCGCTCAGCGTCGCCGCGGCGATGCCCAGTGCGATGCCGGGCAGCACCGCGGTGAGGGTGATGGTCGTCAGGACGTTGGCCACCGCCAGCTCGCGCGTGCCGACCTGACCGACGATCCAGAACAGCACCGCGAATCCGCTCGAGAACAGCAGCTGCTGCACCGATGAGGGCAGGCCGATGCGCAGCAGGCTGCCGAACTGCGCCGGCGTCGGCCGGCGGGCGAGAAAGCCCTGCGCGCGTGCGTGGCGCAGGCCCAGGTGCAGGTACTGCGCCGTGCCGACGAACACCGCCAGCGTGGTGCCGATGCCGGCGCCGGCGGTGCCCATGCGCGGCAGGCCGAACAGGCCGTGAATCAGGGTGTAGCTGAACATCACGTTGAGCACGTGCATCGTCACCAGCGTGCGCAGGTAGAAGCCGGTGAGCCGGGTTGCACTCCAGTAGCCGCGGAACGAAAAATTCACGCCCACCGCCGCCACCGCCAGCAGTCGCCATTGCAGGTAAGGCACGCCCTCGCGCACCACCGCCGGGTCGTCGACCAGCGCGGCGAACACCGCCGGGGCCGCCAGCATCAGCGCCAGCGACAGCGGCAGGCCGATCGCCAGCGACAGCAGCAGCCCGCCGTTGAGCGGCGCCGCCGCTTCGTCGCCGCGACCTTCGCCGATGCGCCGCGCCGCGATCGCCTGCACCGCCGGTGAAAAGCCGGTGATGAAGGCCACCGCCATGAAATTGAGGAAGCCGGCGAGCCCGGTCGCGGCGAGTGCCGCCGGGCCGAGCGCGCCGACCATCCAGGCGTCGACCAGATTGAGCAGGTTCTGCGACGCCATGCCGCCGAGGATCGGCAGCGCGAGCGCCAGCACCTCGCGCCTGCGTGTGGCGCGCATCAGCGGCTATTTCTGCTGGGCGGTGTTGACGATCGCCGCGGCCAGCGAGAACGCCCGCGCGGCCAGCGTGCGTTGCAGGCGCGCCGGCAGATGGCGCTTGTCCAGCTGCAGCACCGAGACCTGGACGAAACCGTCCGCCACCTCGCCGGACCAGGACTCGGCGGCGGGCCGCTCGGACGCGGGCGTGGGCACGATGCCCAGCGCCGCGAGGCGTTCGGCCTGCGGCAGCAACTGGTGGCTGCCACGGGCCAGCGATGCGGTGGAGGCGTGAATCTCGACCCAGGTATTCAGATCCAGCCGCAGCAGGGGTTCGGCCACCGTGCGCACGCCCGGCACCGCCAGTGCGCGCGCGGCCACGTGCTGTACCAGCCCGCCGGCGCGCTGCGCCAGCCGCAGCGAGCGCGCCGCCGGCGCGCGCCCTGGCGCCGGGCGTGCGTCGGCCGGGGTGGCGGCCAGCGCTGGTCGCAGCGCACTGGCGAAGTTGGTCTGCAGGTGTGCGCGCAGCCGCATGCGCTCACCGTCGGCCTGCGGTTCGGTGAGAACCTGCAGCTGCAGCCGCCACAGCGGCTGGGGCTGGCCGATGGGCAATTCGGCGGCAAAGCTCAGACGTTCCTCGCCCGCGGCCGCGGGCGCTTGTGCGCGCTGCCGCTTGGTTACCATGGCGGTATGGATGAGAGCCCAGCGGAAGTCATGGCCGCATCATATCGCTTCAGGGTCACCGGTCGCGTGCAGGGCGTGTGCTTCCGCCAGTCCACGGCGGAGGCGGCGCGTCGCCTGGGCCTCGACGGCTGGGTGCGCAACTGCGCCGATGGCAGCGTCGAGGGCGGCGCCAGCGGTGCCGACGAAGCGCTCGAACAGCTGCGCCAGTGGCTGTGCCAGGGGCCGCCGGCGGCGCGCGTCGACCACCTCGAGTGGCAGGCGTCATCGGACGCGATCGCGCGCGGATTCGCGATTCTGCGCTGAGTCCGCGCGCGCCAGCTGCTATCGTGCCGCGCCATGAATGACCCCACGCCGCCGCCGTCTGCCGCTGCATCCGCGGATCTGCTCGACACCCTCGCTGCACCGGCGCCGGCGCGACGCCGGCTGGCGGCGCTGCGCGGGCTGACGCCGTTCCTGCGCCCGTACCGCGGCCGCATCGCGCTGGCGTTTGCGCTGCTGTGTCTGGCGTCGCTGGCGATGCTGGCCGTGCCGCTGGCACTGCGCGATCTGATCGACCACGGCTTTTCCGCCGGGGCGCAGGTGCACGGCCATTTCCTTGCGCTGTTTGCGCTGGCGCTGTTCTGGGGTGCGATGGTGGCGGCGCGCTTCTACTGGGTGACCTGGATCGGCGAGCGCGTTACTGCGGACCTGCGCAGCGCGATCTACCGGCGCATGCTCGCGCAGTCGCCGGAGTACTTCGAGGTCACCAAGACCGGCGAGGTGCTGTCGCGGCTGACGGCGGACACCACGCTGGTGCAGACCGTCGTCGGTTCCTCGATTTCGATGGGACTGCGCAGCGCGTTCCAGTTCGCCGGCGGTCTGGTGATGCTGGCGGTCACCAGCCTGAAGCTGTTCGCGGTGACGGTCGCGCTGCTGCTGGTGGTGGTCGTGCCGCTGGTTGCGGCCGGACGCGCGGTGCGCCGGCTGTCGCGCGAATCGCAGGACCGCATCGCCGACACCGCGGCGGTTGCCGGCGAGATCCTCAACGCGATTCCGACCGTGCAGGCTTTTACCAAGGAGCGCGACGAGGCGGCGCGCTACGAGCGCACCGTCGAGCACAGTTTCGTCTCCGCGATCCGGCGCACGCGGGTGCGCGCGGCGATGACCGCCGGCATCATCGCCGGCGTGTTCGGCGCAATCGTGTTCGTGCTGTGGCTGGGCGCGCAGTCGGTGATCGCCGGCACCATGAGTCCGGGCACGCTGGCCTCGTTCGTGCTCTACGCGATGTTCACGGCCGGTGGGGTCGGCGTGATCGCCGAGGTCTGGGGCGATGTGATGCGCGCCGCCGGCGCCACCGAGCGCCTGATGGAGCTGCTCGCGGCGGTGCCGGTGATCCGCGCGCCGGCGCAGCCGCAGCGGCTGCCGGCGACGCAACAGGCGCGCGTCGAGTTCGATGGTGTGCGTTTCCATTACCCGTCGCGTCCGCAGGTCCCGGCGCTCGACGACATCACGCTGACGATCGGCGAGGGGGAGACGGTCGCGCTGGTGGGGCCCAGCGGCGCCGGCAAGACCACGCTGTTCCAGCTGCTGCTGCGCTTCTATGACGCCGATGTGGGCGCGATCCGCTTCAACGGCACCGATATCCGCCGTCTCGATCCGGCCGCGCTGCGCGCCCACATCGGCATCGTGCCGCAGGACGCCGTGATCTTCTCCGCCGATGCGCTCGAGAACATCCGCTACGGCAACGCCAGCGCCAGCGACGCTGAAGTCATCGCCGCGGCGCGCACCGCGCTGGCCGATGAATTCATCGCGCGTCTGCCGCAGGGCTATCACACCTTTCTTGGCGAACGCGGGCTGCGCCTGTCCGGCGGTCAGCGTCAGCGCATCGCCATTGCCCGCGCCATCCTGCGCAATCCGCCCTTGCTGCTGCTCGACGAAGCCACCAGCGCGCTCGATACCGAAAGCGAAGTTCTGGTCCAGCGCGGACTGGAGGCGGCGATGAAAGGCCGCACGACGCTGGTGATCGCGCATCGGCTGTCGACGGTCCAGCGTGCCGATCGCATCGTCGTGCTCGAACACGGCCGCATCGTCGAGACCGGGACGCCGGCGCAGCTGATGCAGCAGGGCGGCCTGTACGCACGCCTGGCGACGCTGCAGGTGGTCGGCTGAACCCGCCGGCGCGGTCCCGCAACCCAGAAACGGAGAGATCCGATGCCACGACTCACCCCTGCACGCACCCTGCGGCGGCTCGCCGCCGTCGCGGCGATCGTCGTCGTCCTGGCCGCCGCGCTGTTCTGGTGGCATCGGCACGAAGGCGCGGCGCACCGCCACGGCGACGCTGCGGCAGCAACGGCGCTGGTGCTCGATCCGCAAGGCCGGAAGTGGGCCACCGATGCGCCGTTGCGGCAGGGCATGCAGCGGATTCAGGCGCTGGTCGCAGCGCTGGCGCGCACCGACGCCGCACATGCCCTTGCGCCGGAGCAGGCCGCAGCGCTGGCCGCCGGTGTGCGCGAACAGGTCGATGAGATGGTACGCAACTGCAAGCTCGAGCCGCAGGCCGATGCCGTGCTGCACGTGCTGATCGCGGACCTGCTCAGTGGCGCGGACGCGCTGTCACGCCCGGACGCGGCCGCCGAAGGGCTGATGCGGATCCAGCGGGCGCTGGAGCACTACCCGCGCTATTTCGAGCACCCGGGGTGGCAGACGCCGGCCGGGCACTGAGCGGCGGCTTCAGCGCGGGTTGCCGGCCGCCATCTCGAAGGCGCGCCGGTAGATGAAGTCGAACGAGAAGCTGCGCGTGTGCGCCTTGGACTCGACATACTCGGCAATGCGCGCCAGCCGTGTCGGCAGCTGCATGATCTTGTCCTGCGCGGCGCGGCCGACCGCGGAAAGATTGCCGAGCGCGTCGATGGCCCAGTGCTTGACCAGATCCTCGACCAGGTTCAGATATTCGCGCGGCCCGTAGATGCCGGCGCGGCGCTCGACTTCCGACATTTGCGCGTAGCCGTCGATGGTGTGGCCGGGCATCGCCAGCGCCGGCGCCACGGCGGCCAGCGCGGTCAGCGCGCGGTTGGTGTCGGCGGCGAGCACCGCGGTGAAGCTGTCGCGGTAGAACGCGTAGTGGCGCGCTTCATCGGCGCAGATATGCGCCAGGATGCGCTGCAGCTTGGGTTCGTACTGCCCGGCCAGGCGCCCGGCGTTGGCGTGCGCGGTCTGCGTGGCCTTCTCCTGCAGGCTGGTATAGGCGAGCAGGCGGTAGGGGTCGGACTTCCAGTCCGGATCGAAGCCGGCCTCGATGTACTGGTACTGCATCTGCTCGAGCGCGCGCAGGTCGAACAGGCGCGCGTCGCGCACGTAGTCGCGCAGCACACAGCCGTGGCGGTCTTCCTCGGCGGTCCAGAGGTTGTTCCACTCGGCCCAGACGCCGTCGTGGCCCATGTACTGGGCGACCAGGCGATGGAAGTGCGGCAGTCCTTCCTCGGTCAGCAGGTTCAGGGCGATGGCGACCCGCACGCCGTCGGGCAGGCCGCGGGCGCGTTCGC
>JBFHQK010000107.1:0-8832 GCA_041592255.1 Fontimonas sp. | reverse complement strand
CATTGATGAAATGGCCGCGCTTTTTATTACCGCCGCAGTCGGATTCTTCCGCGTCATCCGCCGTGAATCACGTTCCCAGTGTTTCCTCCGAGGTCAGGTCGCCGTGTGTCAATGTGTGTACGCTGGACGGCAAGGGCGTTTGCACGGGCTGCTACCGTAGCGCCGGCGAAATCGGCGAATGGCTGTCGGCTTCGCGCGCGCGCAAGATTGAAATCTGTCGCACCGCCGAGCTGCGCCGCAGCCTGTCATCCCGCCGCGGGAGTATTCGATGAAGGACAGCATCCGTCTTGACGACTTTGGCCATGTGATCGAGATCCAGACGCGCTGGTCGGATCTGGATGCGCTGGGTCACGTCAACAACACGCGGTTCTTTACTTTTGATGAAAGTGCGCGCCTGGATTACTTCGGCGAGCTGATGCGCGACGATGCCCAATTCTGGAAAGGACACGGGCTGATTCTGGCGAGCATCGGCGCGGACTTCCTCGCGCAGCTGCATCACCCGGCGACAGTCCAGGTCGGGTTTCGCATCGCGCGCCTGGGGCGCACTTCGATGCACAGCGTCGCGGGCATGTTCGTTGACGGGCGTGCCGTGGCGGTGACACGGGGCGTCATCGTCTGGTTCGACTACCAGCAGCAGAGGCCACTGCCGATTCCGGACGCGGTGCGCGCGACGATCCGCGCGCGCGAACGCGTGGCGCCGCAGGAAAGCTAGATTTTCAGTTCGCTGAATTCGCGCGCCGGCTGCGCACGCTCCCACAGTTCGTTGAAGAACTTGAGCTTCAGCCGTGCATCCAGCGGAGCGTGCCGCAGCAGCGTCGTTTCCATCTGGTCATGACGCTCGCGACACAGCAGCGAGCGCTCGTCGGCAATCACCAACTCCTCGACCACCGCGTGGTCCTGTTCGTCGGGCTGGCGGAACTGGATGCGGCTGGGCAGGCGCCGGCCCAGCTCGACCAGGCGGTTGGCGTCGCGCATCGCCAGCGCGGGGTGACGGACGAGGATCCGCAGCACCGCGTGCGCGTGCGCCAGGCAGAATGACCGGGCGGCGTCGACGAAGGCCGCGCTGCCGAACACCCGTGCGTCGAGATCGTGGCTGAGCACGGCCACCTGCATGCGGGCGTCGCCGACGACGGTGACGCAGGCGTCTGCGTAGGCCTGCAGGCCGACCCGCACTTCACCGTCGCCGTGAGCGGGGCTCATGTCACACCGACTTTGCCTGCCGGGTGGCGTTGCCGACGTAGCTCGCCGGCGTCATTTCCAGCAGCCGCTGCTTGTCCGCTTCCGGCAGGTCGAGCCCACTGATGAAGCCGCGAATCGCGTCGCGGCCGATCTTCTGGCCGCGCGTGAGGCGCTTGAGCTGCTCGTAAGGCTCGGGCAGGCCGTAGCGACGCATGACGGTCTGGATCGCTTCGCCCAGCACCTCCCAGTTGGCGTCAAGATCCTGACCCATGCGCCAGGCGTCGGCCTCGAGCTTGCCGATGCCCTTGCTGATCGCCTGGTACGCCACCAGCGCATGGGCGGCGCCCACGCCCAGATTGCGCAGCACGGTGGAGTCGGTCAGGTCGCGCTGCCAGCGCGAGATCGGCAGCTTCTCGGCCAGGTGCTGCAGGATGGCGTTTGCCAGGCCCAGATTGCCTTCGCCGTTCTCGAAATCGATCGGGTTGACCTTGTGCGGCATCGTCGAGCTGCCGACTTCGCCGGCCACGGTCTTCTGCTTGAAGTACCCCACCGAGATGTAGGCCCAGATATCACGGCAGAAGTCGATCAGGATGGTGTTGATGCGCGACAGCGCGTGGAAGTACTCGGCGATGTAATCGTGCGGCTCGATCTGGGTCGTCGCCGGCGACTCGCTGATGCCCAGTTCCTCGAGGAAGCGGCGTGAGACCGCCGGCCAGTCCACGCCGGGATAGGCGGCGTAGTGCGCGTTCCAGTTGCCGACGGCGCCGTTCATCTTGCCGAGGATATGGATCTCGGCGAACTGCCGGCGCTGGCGGCGCAGGCGCTGGACGAAGATCGCCATCTCCTTGCCGAGCGTGGTCGGCGACGCCGGCTGTCCGTGCGTGCGCGACAGCATCGGTTGCTCGGCGTAGGCATGCGCGAGGATCGCGATGGCGTGGATCAGCTTGTCGATCGCCGGCAGCAGGACGTTGGTGCGGGCATCCTTGAGCATCAGGGCGTGGGCGAGGTTGTTGACGTCCTCGGAGGTGCAGGCGAAATGCACGAACTCCTTGATGTCGCCCAGATCCGGATGCGAGCTGATCCGCTCCTTGAGGTAGTACTCCACGGCCTTGACGTCGTGGTTGGTGGTGTCTTCGATCGCCTTGACGCGCTGGGCTTCCTCCAGGCTGAAATTGTCGGCGATGCGATCCAGCTTCTCGCGCGCGGCGTCCGACAGCGCCACCACTTCTGCCAGTTCAGGTTGCGCCGCCAGGGTTTCAAGCCAGCGGATTTCGGACAGCACACGGTACCGCATCAGCCCGTATTCGCTGAAAATCTCGCGCAGTTGCACGGTTTTTTCGGCGTAACGGCCGTCGATCGGGGAAATGGCGGACAGAGAGGTCAGTTTCATGGAAGACGCCGGTGACGACCCGCCGGGGTGCCGGCGAAGGTCAGAGAAATCGCGGTAAAGGCGGTATTTTATTGAACTGAGCGGCGGGTGTCGCAGTGGCGTGGCGCCGCGGCCGCGGCGGCCGCTTCAGGCATGATGCACCAAGCGCGATGTGCGAACCCGCGCGGAGGCGGTATGGCCAGATCCGTGAGCAAGCGTTCTTCCCGCCGCGTGCAGGATTCGCTGGGCGCGCTGCGGGTGCCAGCGTCGGCGCTGTGGGGGGCGCAGACGCAGCGGGCGGTCGAGAACTTTCCGCTGTCCGGACGACCGATGCCGCGCGGCTTCATCCGCGCGCTGGGCCTGATCAAGGCCACCGCCGCGGAGGTCAACGCGGAGCTGGGCCTGCTCGACCCGGCGGTTGCGCAGGCGGTGGCGGCGGTGGCGCTCGAGGTTGCCGCGGGGGCGCTCGACGCGCAGTTTCCGGTGGATGTGTTCCAGACCGGCTCGGGCACGTCGAGCAACATGAACGCCAACGAGGTGATCGCCGAGCGTGCCGGGCGCAAGCTGCGCCGCAAGGTGCATCCCAACGACGAGGTCAACTGCAGTCAGTCCTCGAACGACGTCGTGCCCACGGCGATCCACCTCGCGGCGGCAATCGCGGTCCGCGAAGAGCTGCTGCCGGCGCTTGCGCATCTGGCCCGCATCATCGAGCGCAAGGGCCGCAGTTTGCGGCGCCAGGTCAAGACCGGGCGCACGCACCTGATGGATGCGATGCCGCTGCGCTTCGACCAGGAGCTTTCGGGCTGGGCGCAGCAGATCCGCCGCGGCATCGCGCGGATCGAGGCGGTGCGTCCGCGCCTGCATGCGCTGGCGCAGGGTGGCACCGCGGTCGGCACCGGCGTCAACGCGCATCCGCAGTTCGGCCGCCGTTTCGCGCGGCGGCTGTCACAGCGCACCGGAATCCGCTTCACGCCCGCGGTCAACTACTTCGAGGCGCTGTCGAGTCAGGACACAGCCGCCGAGCTGTCGGGCCAGCTGCGCGTGCTGGCCTGTTCGCTGATGAAGATCGCCAACGACCTGCGCTGGATGAATTCAGGGCCGCTGGCCGGGCTGGGCGAGATCGAACTGCCGCCGCTGCAGCCCGGCTCGTCGATCATGCCGGGCAAGGTCAATCCGGTGCTCCCCGAGGCGGTGTGCATGGTTGCAGCGCAGGTGATCGGCAATGACACGACGGTCACGGTGGCGGCGCAGTCCGGCAGCTTCCAGCTCAACGTGATGCTGCCGCTGGTGGCCGACCGCCTGCTCGACAGTCTGGGCCTGCTCAGCCGTGCCAGCCGCCTGCTGGCCGATCGGGCGATTGCCGGATTCTCGGTGCGAGGCGAACACATCGGCCAGCAGCTGCAGCGCAACCCGATCCTGATCACCGCCATCAATGCGCTTATCGGCTACGAACAGGGCGCTGCGGTGGCAAAGCAGGCGTATCGGGAGCAACGGGCGGTGATCGAGGTGGCTGCCGAGCGCACGGGCCTGTCGGCGGCACAGCTGCGCCGGATGCTGGACCCCGAACGGCTCACGCGGGGCGGCCTGCCCGGGAGCCGGCGCCGCCGCTGATCGGATCAAGCCCTACGGCCGGTCAGCCGCGCGGCGCTGTCGGTGCCGCGCGGCGCTAGGCTGAGCCTCGGATTCCTCGGGACCTACCGCGATGTTTGATCTCAGCCGATGGGGATCGCGCCGCCGCACGGCGGATGCCGTCGTGTCCACGCCGCCGCCGTTTCTGGCGGTCTACGTCGCCGAGGCCTGGAAGCCGCACGAGCCCGGGTTGCAGGAGGCGCTGGCACGGCTGCTGCCGCCGAGCCGCGGCTTTGCGCTGCGCAGCCTGCCGCCGACGGCGCCTGAGGCCGCACCGCCGGCGCTGGATGCGGAGTTCGCGCTGAGCCTGTTCATTGATCCTGCCCAGCTCGATCCGCTGGCCGACGGCGTGCTCGCCGCGCGCGAGGCGGGTCGGATGGCGACGCTGGTGGTGGCGGTGCAGGGCGGGCAGCTGGCCGCGCTCGGCCGTTGGCTGCAGCAGCGCATCCGCAAGGGCCGGCTGGTCGGGCTGCGCCTGCTCCTGGCGCAGGACGCGGACGATGCCCTGTTGCAGCTGCCCGAACGCCTGCGCCACGGCACCGAGGACAACGTGATCCGCATGCCGGTGGCGCCCGAGACCGAGCGTCCCGACTATCGCTGCTTCTACGCGTTCAGTCCCGAGTTGCAGGGGCTGGTGGGGCGGATCCGCGCCTTTGCCCACAACGGCATCTCCCGTGTCTACCTGCTGGGCGGGCCGGGCAGCGGCAAGACCTCGCTGGCGTACTTCTACCATCTGGTGCGCGGCAAGGGTCGGTTCGTGTCGGTCAATCTCGCCGCCGAGAACACCGGCGACAAGGCCGCGGTGAAGTCGTTGCTGTGCGGTCACGTCAGCGGCGCCTTTCCGGGTGCCGGCGCGCGGGTCGGCGCGTTCACGCACGCGCGCGACGGCGTCTGCTTCCTCGACGAAAGCCACGGCGTCAGCGGCCCGGTGATGGAGGTGCTGATGGAAGCGCTCGATGGCGGCCAGTTCCTGCCGCTGGGCGCGTCGGCGAAGCAGCCGGTGGACTGTGCGCTGCTGTTCGCATCCAACCGCAGCTGGTCGCACCTGCAATCGGCGGTCAACATCGACGAGTTCACGCGGCTGGGGGCGGCGGTGCTCGAGGTGCCGGAGCTGCGCCAGCGCGAGGAGGACGCGATTGCGATCATCGCGGCGACGCTCGCGCGGCTGGGGCAGGGCTGCACCACTTGGTCGGCACCCGAGGGCATCGACGATGCCGCGTGGAAGCTGGTCCGCAAGTGCCGCTGGCATGGCAATGCGCGTGCGCTCGTGCGGGTGCTCGAGACCGCATTTGTCGAAGTGGCGGGCGGTGCGGCGGCGCGCCTGATGCCCGCGAGCGCGATCCAGGCCGGGATCGGGCGCTGGGAGCCGGCCACGCATCACAGTCATCAGCTGTACGCCAGCGCATAACGCCGGGCGCGGCGGCAGGAAACGGGGTAGCATTCGCGCCCGGTGATTTCTCGCAGCCGCACAGTACAGATCTCATGAGCACGATCCGCCAGGACGATTTCATTCAGTCGATCGCCGACGCCTTCCAGTACATCAGTTATTACCACCCGCTCGACTACGTGAAGGCGCTGGGCGAGGCCTACGAGCGCGAAGAGAACCCGGCAGCGAAGGACGCGATCGCGCAGATCCTGACCAACTCGCGCATGAGCGCGGAGGGGCATCGCCCGATCTGCCAGGACACCGGCATCGCCACGGTGTTTCTCAAGATCGGCATGGACGTGCGCTGGGAGGCGACGATGTCGGTTGCCGACATGGTCAACGAGGGCGTGCGCCGCGCCTACAACCATCCGGACAACAAGCTGCGCGCCTCGGTGCTGGCCGACCCGGCCGGCAAGCGCAGCAACACCAAGGACAACACGCCGGCGGTGATCCACACCGAGATCGTCGCCGGCGATCACGTCGAGGTGATCTGCGCGGCCAAGGGCGGCGGTTCGGAAGCCAAGTCGAAGCTGGCGATGCTCAATCCGTCGGACTCGATCGTCGACTGGGTGCTCAAGACCGTGCCGACGATGGGCGCCGGCTGGTGCCCGCCGGGCATTCTCGGCATCGGCATCGGCGGCACGCCGGAAAAAGCGATGCTGCTGGCCAAGGAGTCGCTGATGGCGCCGGTGGACATTCACGAACTGAAGGCGCGCGGCGCGCAGAACCGCGCCGAGGAACTGCGGCTGGAGTTGTACGACAAGGTCAACCGGCTGGGCATCGGTGCGCAGGGTCTGGGCGGCCTGACCACGGTGGTCGACGTCAAGGTGCTCGACTATCCGACGCACGCGGCCAACCTGCCGGTGGCGATGATTCCGAACTGCGCGGCGACGCGCCACGTGCATTTCCATCTCGATGGCTCGGGTCCGGCGCACCTGCCGACGCCGACGCTGGAGGACTGGCCCAAAGTCACCTGGCAGGCGGACACCAAGACTGCGACGCGGGTGAATCTCGACACGCTGACCCGGGACGAGGTTGCGAGCTGGAAGCCCGGCCAGACGCTGCTGCTCAACGGCAAGATGCTCACCGGCCGCGATGCCGCGCACAAGCGCATCCAGGACATGCTCGCCAGGGGCGAGCAGCTGCCGGTGGACTTCACGAACCGCGTGATCTACTACGTCGGTCCCGTTGACCCGGTGCGCGACGAGGTGGTGGGCCCCGCCGGCCCGACGACGGCGACGCGCATGGACAAGTTCACCGAGATGATGCTGGCGCAGACCGGCCTGATCTCGATGATCGGCAAGTCCGAGCGCGGCCCGGCGGCGATCGAGGCGATCCGCAAGCACAAGAGCGCCTACCTGATGGCGGTGGGCGGCGCGGCCTACCTGGTTGCGCGCGCCATCCGCAGCGCCCGGGTGGTCGGCTTCGAAGATCTGGGCATGGAGGCGATCTACGAGTTCGACGTCAAGGACATGCCGGTCACGGTGGCCGTCGACGCGCAGGGGACTTCGGTGCATGAAACCGGCCCGCGCCAGTGGCAGGCGCGGATCGCCGGCATGATCGGCACCATTCCGGTCACCACCGCCTGATCCGCGATGGCACTCAACTACCGGTGGCTCAGTCTGGCGGGGTTTGTCGCCTGCGCGGGCGGCATGGCGTTTGCGCTCTACCTCGAGCATTTCCGCCACTATGAGCCCTGTCCGATGTGCATCCTGCAGCGCATTGCGATGATCGCGGCGGGCGGCGTCTTCCTGGTGGGTGCGCTGCACGGTCCGCGCGGCGCGGCGCGCTGGGTGTACGCCGCGATCAGCGGACTGGCATCGATGGGCGGTGCGGGTGTCGCTGCGCGCCATGTCTGGCTGCAATCGCTGCCGCCGGACCAGGTGCCGGCCTGCGGACCGACGCTGGACTACCTGCTCGACATGCTCCCCGTGATGGAAGTCGTGACCATGGTGCTCAAGGGCGACGGCAATTGCGCCAAGATCGACGCGGCCTGGCTCGGCATCAGCCTGCCGGGCTGGACCCTGATCGCGTTTGTCGGCCTGACCGCGTACGCCTTCGCGATGCCGGCGCTGGCGCGCCGGCTGGCCGCCACCCGCTAGTTTCACCTCATTCACAGGACAACCATGAGCTACGCCACCACGGATCTTTCCGACGCCCACCCCGACGCGCAGGTTGCCGAACCGATCTTTGGCGATTTCGGCGGGCTGATCGACTTTTACGGTCCGATCAAGACGATCAAGGTGTTCGAGGACAACGCGCTGGTGCGCGCGACGCTGGAGCAGCCCGGCGACGGCCGGGTGCTGGTGGTGGATGGCGGCGGCTCGACGCGCTGCGCGCTGGTGGGTGGCAATCTCGGCCAGCTGGCGGTGAAGAACAACTGGGCCGGCATCGTCGTCTACGGCTACATCCGCGACTCCGAGGAGATCGCCGAGCAGGACGTCGGCGTCAAGGCGCTGGGCACGCATCCGCGCAAGTCCGAGAAAGGCCTGCACTCGGCGGCGCAGGACAAGGTGCTCAGCTTTGCCGGCGTGAGCTTTCGTCCCGGGGCGTGGCTGTACGCGGACGCCGACGGTATCGTGGTTTCCGATCAGCCGATTCACGGCTGATCCGGGTTTGACGCAGCGGCGGCGGGCGCGCGGTGCCGGGCGGCCCGCCGACGTCGCCGTGTTGACGGTGCCAAGCGGTCTGCGGTCGCGCCGAAGTGAAACCCGCGCAGCCTTGCGGTGCACGCCCCGTTCATTGCGGGACCGCATCTGCTTGGCTATAGTGCCGCCCCCGTTTTTTGGGCGTTTTCCATCAGTTAGCGAGGTTGCCAAATGAGCGCAGTCAAAGGCGTCGAAATCCTCGGCGCGATGCCGCCGGCCTACAAGAAAATCCTGACCCCAGAGGCGCTCAAGTTCGTCGCCACGCTGGTGCGCAAGCACGGTCCGACGCGCGAAAAACTGCTGGCCTACCGCCAGGAGCGCCAGGCGCTGGTCGACGCCGGCAAGCTCAAGCTCGGTTTCCTCAAGGAGACCAAGAAGGTCCGTGACGGCAAGTGGAAGATCGCCGGCATCCCGGCGGATCTGCAGGATCGCCGCGTCGAGATCACCGGGCCGGTCGACCGCAAGATGGTCATCAACGCGCTCAACTCGGGTGCGAAGTGCTTCATGGCCGACTTCGAGGATTCGGCGGCGCCGACCTGGGAGCTGATGATGGACGGCCACATCAACCTGGCCGACGCGGT
>JBFHQK010000106.1:0-8870 GCA_041592255.1 Fontimonas sp. | reverse complement strand
CCAGCAACTCGCCGGCGGGCGTCTGCCCGCTGGTGACCTGCTGCCACCAGCGGCTCAGCTCGGCGCCCACCAGCGGCAGCGTCTCGATCCACGCCGGGACCGGCGCCGGCCCCGGCGCGATCACCGGCTCGAGCAGACGGGCCGCCAGACGCAGGCCGTCGACCAGCGACATCAGCAGCAGGCTCAATGGCGCCACCGCCAGCAGCAGCACCGCCGCACAGGCCAGCAGGCTCGCCAGTTCGATCCGCCCGTGCAGCCGCCGCAGCAGCCACTCGTACGCCGGCCAGGTCGAGATACCGACCACGGCGCTGAAGACGATCGCGGTGAAGAACGGCGCCAGCACCAGCCAGCAGCCGACGACCAGCAGTCCGATGATGAGCACCTGCAGCAGCCGCTCGTCCTTCAGCACCGTTCCGATTCCCTGCATGTGTGACGCTCCGCCGGAGTGCTGCGGGTGCAGCGAGGCGTAGCGTAAATGGGCGCGCGTCCGTCCGCGATTGATGCGGGTCAAGACCAGCGTGCTCGCACCCGCCGGTCCTGCGCGATGTTCGCCGCCACGCGGTGCGCCGGCGCGCTTCCGGTAAGCTGGCCCCACGGCCCTCACCCGCGCCGCCCACGCCTGGAAGGAGACCGGATCATGGAACCCACAGGTACCTCCGACATCGTCCACGACATTCGTTCGCGCACGCCGGTGGACGCCGCGCAGCGCCTGGGCACGATGCCTCCCGCGCGCATCCGCGACGTGCTCGCGGCCCTGCCGGTCAACGACGCGCTGGGCATCGCCGCACTGCTGCCGGGCACGGCGCCGGGCGCCGCCGCCGACACCGCGGCGCTGGCAGGCCGCGCCGCCGGCAAGGTCGGCGAGCTGATCGAGCCGATGAGCGCGGTCATGCGCCAGGACCAGACCGTGTCCGCGGCCATCGACCTGCTGGTGCACCACGACAACCCGGCCGACGTGTCGTATGTCTATGTCGTTGACAGCGGGGGCCGGCTCCGCGGCGTGTTCGGCATGCGCGACCTGCTGCTGGCCAAGCCGTCACAACTGGTGGCCGACATCATGGTGCCCGCGCCGATCGCGTTTGCCGCCAACGCGCCGATCAGCGAAATCATGCCGACGGTGCTGCGGCGCAGCTACTCGCGCTACCCGGTCGTCGACCGCGACGGCAAGCCGCTCGGCCTGGTGCGCGGGCGCCAACTGGTCGAGCGCGTCGTCAGCGAAATCAGCGGTCAGCCCGGCACGCTGGTCGGTGTCAGCATCGAAGAGCGCATCCACACCTCGGTGTTCAAGGCGCTGCGCATGCGGCATCCGTGGCTGCAGGTCAACCTGCTCACCGCCTTCATGGCGGCATTCGTCGTCGGCCTGTTCGAGGACACGATCGCGCGCATTGTCGCGCTGGCCGTGTTCCTGCCGGTGCTCGCCGGACAGAGCGGCAACACCGGCTCCCAGGCGCTGGCGATCACGCTGCGCGGCATGACCCTGGGCGAGATGAACGGCTACCCGCTCTCGCGCCTGCTGCGCAAGGAGATCGTGCTCGGCGCGCTCAACGGCGCCCTCGTCGGAGTGGTCGCGGCGGCGGCGATGTGGTTCTACGCCGGCTCCACCGGCGCCGCGCAGCCAGAGGGGCTGGCGCTGGTGATCCTGCTGTCGATGATCGGCGCCTGCATCAGCAGCGGCATCTTCGGCGTGATGGTGCCGGTGGCGCTGCGCCGCCTGGGGGCCGACCCGGCGATGGCCAGCAGCATCTTCCTGACCACCTTCACCGACATCATCGGCATGGGCCTGATGCTGTTCCTCGCCACCCGCCTGCTGCCGCTCTAGCCCACGCGGGGACGCCGCGCCGCCGGCCGTTGCGCTGGCGGCGCGCCGGCAATGCGTATGGCAGCGAACAGATAGGGCGGGACGCCGCGGCTACCCTGCAGCGCATCGCCCGTCTCGCGAGCCTCGCCATGGAACATCCCGTGATCCCCACCACGCGCTGCGCGACAGCCCCGCATGCGGAGCGCCTGCCATGAAGGTCGTCCTGTTCTGCGGTGGCCTGGGCACGCGGCTGCGCGAGTATTCGGAGACCGTGCCCAAGCCGCTGGTCAACATCGGCATCCGCCCGATCATCTGGCACCTGATGCGCTACTACGCGCACCACGGGCATACCGATTTCATTCTCTGCCTCGGCCACCGCGGCTACATGATTCGCGAGTACTTCCTGCACTACGACGAGGCGCTGTCCAACGACTTCACGCTGTCCGACGGCGGCCGGCGCATCGAGCTGCACAGCAGCGACATCGAGAACTGGCGCATCACCTTCGTCGACACCGGCCTCAACACCAATGTCGCGCAGCGGCTGTTGCGCGTGCGGCAGTACGTCGACGACGACATGTTCCTCGCCAACTACTCGGATGGACTGTCCAACGTCCCGCTCAACGACCACATCGACATGGTGCAACGGTCCGACGCCATCGCCAGCTTCGTCTCGGTGAAGAGCGCACAGACTTTCCACGCCGTGACCTCGGCCGCGGACGGCAAGGTCACGCACATCGGCGCGCTCAGCGAGCAGGGCATGCTGATCAACGGCGGCTTCTTCGTCTTCCGCCGCGAGATCTTCGACTACATCGAGGACGGCGAGGAGCTGGTTGAACAGCCGTTTTCGCGCCTGATCGCCGAACGCAAGCTCAGCACCTACCGCTGGTCCGGTTTCTGGCAGTGCATGGACACGTTCAAGGACAAGATGAATTTCGACAGCATGGAGGCCCGCGGCGACTGCCCCTGGATGGTGTGGCAGACGCCGCCGGCGCCGCTGATGCACCTGAACGGCGAGCGTGTGGCCGCCGTGCGCGGCGGCGGCAACGTCATCCCAGTCCGATACCAGCGTAGCGTGGGCAGTCACGCGGATTGAGCATCCGCCGCCCGTCGACGATCAGCGGCGTGCGTCCGGCACGCCGCAGCATCGCCGGCACTTCGCGAAACGCATCCCAGCGCGTCACCAGCACCACAATCTCGGCCGTGGCGAGCGCCGCGTCCAGCGAAGCCGCCAGGTCGACACCGGCAAGCGCCGGATGTCCGAGCGGCCGCACCAGCGGATCGTAGGCGGTCAGCCGCGCCCCGGCATCACGCAGCCGCTTGACGATCGGGAACGCCGGCGATTCGCGCAGGTCGTCGGTTTCGGGCTTGAAACTCAGGCCCAGCACCGTGACCGGAACGCCGTAAAGGGTGTCGTAGTGCCGGCGGATCAGCCCGATAAGCTCGTCGGGCTGACCGCGATTGATGTCCAGCACGCTGCGCAGCAGCGGCATCGGCAGGCCATGCAGCTCGCCCTGCCCGACCAGCGCGGTGACGTCCTTGGGCAGGCAGCTGCCGCCGAAGCCGCAGCCGGCCTCGAGAAAGCCGGCGATGCGCGCCGTACCGCGCACCGCGCCGTCGCGCTGGGTCAGATAACCGGACTGGTGGACCCCGCGCATGACATCGAGCGCGTCGATGCCGCCGACGGCCGCGCACAGGCGCCCGATCTCGTTGGAGAACGAGATCATCGTCGCCAGCAGCGCATTGGACGCGTACTTGATCATCTCGGCAGTCGCCGGCACGGTCATGATCCGCGGCACCGCCGCATCGACGCCGGCGTAGAGGCGTCCCAGCAGCTCCTGGCTGCGCACGTCGATGCCGCCGAGCACCAGCCGGTCGGGCTGCAGGCAGTCGATGACGGCGCGGCCCTCGGTCAGAAACTCCGGATTCATGCCCAGGCCGAAGTCGCGGCCGGCGCATTTCCCGGACGTCGTCTCGAGCGTGCCGCGCACGACGCCATCGGTGGTGCCGGGCACCACCGTGCTCTTGACCACCACGGCGTGGTAGGACGGCTTGCTGCGCAGCGCCGCGCCGATGCCCGCCGCCGCGCGTTCCACATACTGCAGGTCGATGCGGCCCTGTGCCGCCGGCGTGCCGACGGCGATGAAGCTGAGGTCGGTGTCGGCAACCGCTTCGTCGAGGTCGGTGGTCGCGCGCAGGCGCCGACCGACATGCCGCTTGAGCAGCTCGCTCAGGCCGCTTTCATGAATCGGCGCGTGCGCGGCATTGATCATCGCCACCTTCTCGGGATCGACATCCACGCAGGTGACGATGTGCCCGTGCTCGGCCAGGCAGGCGCCGGTGACAAGACCGACGTAGCCGGTACCCACGATTGAAACGTCCATCAGCCGTTCTCCGCCGTGCGGTTGTGTGCATACCAGATCAGCGATCGCCGCATGCCCTCTTCCACCGCGACACGCGGCTGGTAGCCCAGGTGCGCGCGCGCCTTGGCGATCACCGGGCAGCGGCGGTTGGGGTTGTCGACCAGATAATCGGCCTCGGCTGCGGTGCCGAGCTGCACGCGGCCGCGGTAGTCGAACAGTTCCGCAGCGATGCGCACCGCGTGCCCGGCAAGCTGCGCAATCGAGATTTCGGGCTCCTCGATGCCGATGTTGTAGGCCTCGCCGGGCTCACCGCGCACCAGCAGCTTGTAGTAGCCGGTGATCGCGTCGGTGGCGTAACAGAAGGTGCGCGTCGGACTGCCGTCCGACAACATCACGATGTCACGGCCGGCCAGGATGTCGCGCGCGAAGTCGGGAATGACGCGGCCGTCGGTGATCTTCAGGCCGGGGCCGTAGTTGTTGAACGGCCGCGCGATCTTGGCCGGCACGCCCGCTTGGCGGGCGTAGGTCACGCACAGGGTCTCGCCAAAGCGCTTGGATTCGTCGTAACAGGCGCGCGGACCGGTGCACGAGACGTTGCCCCGGTAGGTCTCCGGCGTCGGAATCGCCGTGGCCACCGGATCGCCGTAGATCTCGCTCGACGAGAAGAACAGCACGCCCTGCAGCGGGCGCTGCGCCTGCGCCTCGGCGGCCGCGTACGCCAGCAGGTTGCGCAGCCCGGTGATGTTGGCGTCGATGCATTGCAGCGGCTTGGCGCGGTAGAACGTCGGCGAGGCGATTCCCGCCGCATGGACGATGAAATCGTAGTGCCCCATGTCCGGCGGCAGCGGCTGCGTCAGGTCCTGGCGCACGACGCGCAAGCGCGGATCGCCCTGCAAGGCTTCCAGCCACGCCGGCACGCCGCGCAGGTAGTTGTCGAACACCGTTACCTCGATCGGCGCGCCACGGCCATGGCGGCGATTCCAGTGCAGCGCGCTCTGCACCATGTAGTAGCCGAGGAATCCGCCACCGCCGGTGATCAGCAGCCGCGAACCCGCCATCGCCGCGAACTCTTCGCGCAGATCGCGGCAGATGGTGTCGAGATCCTCGTCGAGCAACTGCGCCAGCGGCATCAGCTTGTTGGGTTGAAGCATCGTGAATTCTCCGGACAACCGCCGTTCACAGGGTCAGCTTGCGTGCGTGAAATCCCTCGGCATAGCGGCTCTCGGCGTTGCACTCGATCCCGCGCAAGCGCATCTGGCCGCGAAACAGCTCCGCGTCGAACCAGGTGCGCGCGCGCTGGGACGGGAAGCAGTCCATCAGCACCTCGAGCTTGCGCTGCAGTACCGGCGGCGACAGGGGGACGTAGAAGTTGGGGTGGCCAAGGTCGCCCTCGAACTTGGCGATCTCGTACTCGAAAATGCCGTGATTGCGGAAACTGTTCCACGTCAGCTCGGCGATCAGGCGATGATCCTGGTGCCGGTCGGCGAGCTGATGCGTGAAGATCAGCTGCGGCTCGACGCTGGCCTTCAATGCCTCGAAGGCGTCCTTGACCGCGCTGCCGCTGTGCGGCAGGAAACTCGCGCGGTAGCGGTGCACGCGCACGTTGCAGGCCGAGCCGAGCATGCGCGCGGCCGCCGCGCGGCTTTCGGGCTCGCGCACGTCGTCGCCGCAGAACACCACCCAGATGAACTGCAGCGACGGCTCGCGCCGCTGCAGCTCCATCAGCGCGCCGCCGCAGCCGATCTCGATGTCATCGCAATGGGCGCCCAGGCACAGCACGGTCGCTCCGCGATGCAGTTCCGGCCTGAACGCGAGCATGGACCGGGCGCCTAGTCGAGAACCCGCGGTTCCGGAATCGGCACGATGAAGCGGCCGCCCCAGTCCCGCACGTAGGCCAGCTGCGCCATGATCTCGTCCTTGAGGTTCCACGGCAGGATGAAGATGTAGTCCGGGCGCGTCTCGCGGATGCGCTCGGGGGGCAGAATCGGGATGCGCGTGCCCGGCGTGTACTTGCCCTGCTTGTACGGATTGCGGTCGACCGTGTAGTCGATGAAGTCCGTGCGCAGGCCGCAGTAGTTGAGCAGCGTGTTGCCCTTGCCCGGCGCGCCGTAGCCGACGATGTGCTTGCCCTGATCCTTGAGCTCGATCAGCAGGGCGAGGATGCGGCGCTTGGTCTGGGCCACGCGCTGCCGGAACGCGCGGTACGTCTCCATGCGCTCGTAGCCCTGCGCGCGCTCGGCCGAGATCAGCGCCCCCACCCGCGGCAGTTCGGCGCGGCGCCCGGCATGGCCGGCGTAGATGCGCAGCGATCCGCCGTGCGTCGGCAGCTGCTCGACATCGAACACCTCCAGCCCGTGGGCGGCGAACACGCGGCGCACGGTCAGAAACGAGAAGTAGCTGAAGTGCTCGTGGTAGATGGTGTCGAACTGGTTGTGCTCGATCAGCCGCATCAGGTGCGGAAACTCCATCGTGATCACGCCGTCGGGCTTGAGCAGGCGCCGCATGCCGGCGACGAAGTCGTTGAGATCGGGCACGTGCGCCAGCACGTTGTTGCCCAGCAGCAGGTCGGCACGGCCGTACTGCGCCGCAAGCCGCTCGGCGCTGGCGCTGCCGTGGAAGCACACTTCGGTGCGGATGCCGCGATCGCGCGCCACGCGCGCCACATTCGCGGCCGGCTCGATGCCCAGCACCGGGATCTGCGCCGCGACGAAATGTTGCAGCAGATAGCCGTCGTTGCTGGCGATCTCGACCACCAGGCTCTGCGGCCCCAGCCCGAAGCGGGCGCGCATGCGCTCGGCGTAGCGGCGCGCATGCTCGACCCAGCTGTCCGAATACGACGAGAAGTACGCGTACTCGCCGAAGATGTCGGCGGGCGCCACATACTCCTCCAGCTGCACCAGGAAGCAGCGCCGGCACACCCACGCGTGCAGCGGATAGAACGGCTCCATGCGATTGAGCTGGGCCGGCGCGATGTGCGTCTGGCACAGGGGCGAGACGCCCAGATCGACGAACGAGTCGCTCAGGCCGGCGCCGCAGAAGCGACAGCGCGGCCGCTCCTGGGCGGCTTCGGGCACGGGTGCGGGTGCAGCCGCCGGCGCCGGTGTGTCCAGCGCCGGCAGGGGCGACCGCGCACGCGGGATCGCGGGGACAAGGGGTTCGAGCATGGGTGGACTCAGGTTTGCCGCGCCAGGGCGGCGAGGGACTGCAACTGGGCCTCGCGCTCGCGCATGCCCTCGGTCAGGGGCAGGCCCAGGGTTTCGTAAATCAGCCGCAACCGGTGCAGCCAGTCGTGGCGCAGCGCGGCGTGGTAGGCGTTGTCGCGGCGCACGCGCGCCAGACGTTCCGGCTCCGCATCCAGCGTCTGCAGAATGCTGGCGATGTCGGGCGCATCGAAGGGCACGTTGATCACAGCGTCTTCCCAGTCGAACAGGCTGCGGAACGCAGCGTTGTCGGGGGGCTCGCCGATCATCACCGTACCCGCCGCCGCACCCTCGTAGTAGCGGCCGGAGATTTCCTGGATGCCCATCGTGAACTCGGGCTCGTTGACGCGCGAGCGATTGGCGAAGTAGTAGCGGCTGCGCTGCAACAGCTGCGCATGCAACTGGCGGTGCTCGCTGGCGTTCTGTACGCGGAAGGTGCGTTGCTTGTGCCCGACGCCGCTCGCGGCGACGGTATCGTAGTAGTAGAAAAAGCGCCGCTCGCGCGCCAGCCGCAGCAGCGCCTGATGCGTGATGGTGGATCGGCGGCCGATATTGCAGGCATCGATCACGCGCTGCGGCGATTCCGGATACGGCGAGAACAGCAGCACGTCGGCGGCCATCGGCAGAAACGTGCAGGGCCGCCCCGAGATGCGGGCAACATCCGCAACCGGATTCTGCACGCCGACGAAGATGTGATCGAAGTCGGCCAACAGCTCGAGCAGATAGCTGGGAAGCTCCTTGATCCAGATCTCGGCGATGAAACACGCGGCCAGCCGGCAGCGCTTGCGCCAGCCCGGAATCGTCGCCAGCGCGTACAGCTCGTAGGCGTGATTGAACGTGGGCAGGAACAGCTCGTAGTCGCGCGTGAGGCGCACCGTTGCCGGCGGGGGCGACAGCGCGCGCGCCAGCGACTGCGAGCCACTGGCGTAGCGCAGCAGCTTGTAGCTGCGCCGCGAGAATTCCAGACGCAGCTCATCGCTGACGTCGATGCGTCGGGCGCCGGTGGTCTCGGCGATCACGTCCTCGAACTCGTACGTCATTGAGTACGCGACAAGATCTTCCAGCCGGCGCATCGACAGCAACAGCACGCTGCCGTCGGTGCGGCGCGCCGACACGACGCCGCGCGCGCCGCGGCTGACGGGAGCGACCTCCTCGGCCGCCACCAGTACGCGCGCACGCGAGTCGCTGTAGAGGCTCATGCGTGCGTCCGGCGACATGCGCATGGCGCGGCGGTGGCGCGACCCGCGCACGCGCCGCTGGATACGGCCTGGGCGAGGGCGGCAGGAGCAGTCGGGGAGCAGGAGGACATGGCGCCTGTTATAGCCATCCCGCGCCCGGTCTTCTGTTGGATTCCGTACACAAGACCCGCATCCGCCGCCGGCGCAACGGATCCGGGCAACGAAACGCCGGGGGCCGTGGAAGCGCGCCCTGGCGCGCGACTCAGCCGCGAGGTCCTGTCGCCCGTTTCACCGGCGCTGCCCGGCCGGTGGCATGCCGCAGCGCCTGCGCGGT
>JBFHQK010000105.1:0-8891 GCA_041592255.1 Fontimonas sp. | reverse complement strand
GTTCATGATCGGTGGCATCGACGCGGCGAAGAAGGGCCGCGCTTCGGCGACCGCGATCATCGACAAGGTGCGCCGGCAGTTGCTGGCAGCCAAGCTGGGCGACTTCACCGGCGTCGACGTCCACTGCATCGGAGCGGAGGAGAGCTACGGGCCGCACGCCCGCCCCGGCGCGGCGGCCACGCGCGAGGTCGTGGTCAAGATCGCGGTGCAGCATCCCAACCCGAAGGCGCTGAAGCTGTTTGCGCGCGAGATCGCGCAGGCGGCCACCGGCATGGCGCCGGGCTTCACCGGCTATTTCGGCGGCGGCCGCCCGGAGCCGCACATGGTGCCGAAGCTGTACTCGACGCTGGTGCCCAAGTCCGCAGTGCCGGTCGAGGTGGTCGTCGGTGACCAGCGCTTCGCGGTCGAGAGTCCGGCGCAGGGTGATTTCGTGCCGCCGGCAGTGGAAGCCGAGGACACGCCGCCGGTCGACCTGTCCGACGAGGTGCGCGTGCCGCTGATCAAGCTGGCGCTGGCGCGCTCCGGCGACAAGGGCGATCACGCCAACATCGGCGTCATCGCGCGCCAGCCGGCCTATCTGCCTTACATCGAGGCGGCGCTGACGACGGCGGCGATGCGACGCTGGTTTGCGCACGTGCTCGCCGGTGGTGTCGACGGCCGCGTCGAGCGCTGGCGCCTGCCCGGCACACACAGCCTGAACTTCATGCTGTACCACGCGCTGGGCGGCGGCGGCGCGGCATCGCTGCGCACCGATCCGCAGGGCAAGGCTTTCGCGCAGATGCTGCTGGAGTTTCCGGTGCCGGTGCCGCGGGTTCTGGCGCAGGGTCTGTAAGACGCCTGCGCGCGCGGCGGCGGTGTCGGCCAAGCGTGCGCAGCTGGCCGCGACGCCAGCGTGCGCTGTTTGTGCGGCGCTGCGGCCTGCGGCCGTGTCGACTACAATGCAGCCCCCTAAAATCACCCCACTCGGCCCGAGCGCCCGTGACCGGGCCCGCCAGGAAGCACTCGCATGTCCGTAGAACGTGATGTCATGGAATACGACGTCGTCGTCGTCGGTGCCGGCCCCGCCGGCCTGTCGGCGGCCTGTCGGCTCAAGCAGCAGGCCGAGGCGGCCGGCAAGGAAATCAGCGTCTGCGTCGTCGAGAAGGGCTCGGAGGTTGGCGCGCATATCCTGTCCGGCGCGGTGTTCGAGCCGCGTGCGCTCAACGAGCTGTTCCCTGACTGGAAAGACAAGGGCGCGCCGCTCAACGTGCCGGTCAGCGGCGACGACATCTATTTCTTCCGCAGCGCCGACAAGGCGCTGCGGATGCCCAACCTCTTTGTGCCCAAGACGATGCACAACGAGGGCAATTACATCGTGTCCCTGGGCAACCTGTGCCGCTGGCTCGGGCAGCAGGCTGAGGCGCTGGGGGTCGAGATCTATCCCGGCTTTGCGGCGCAGACGGCGATCATCGAAGACGGTGTGGTCAAGGGCATCACCGTCGGCGACATGGGCGTCAACCGCGAAGGCGAGCACAAGCCCGACTTCACGCCGGGCATGGAGCTGCGCGCCAAGTACACGCTGTTTGCCGAAGGCTGCCGCGGGCATCTGGGCAAGCAGCTGATCCGGCAGTACCAGCTCGACAAGGACGCCGATCCGCAGCACTACGCCATCGGCATCAAGGAAATCTGGACGGTGCCGGCGGCACAGCACAAGCCGGGTCTGGTGGTGCACGGTGCGGGCTGGCCGCTCGATCTGATGGGAACCGACGCCATGGGCGGATCGTTCCTGTATCACTTCGAGAACAATCAGGTGCTGGTCGGTCTGATTGTCGACCTGTCCTACACCAATCCCCATCTGTCGCCGTTCGATGAGTTCCAGCGCTTCAAGCACCATCCGGTGATCGCGCAGTACCTCAAGGGCGGCACGCGCACGTCCTACGGCGCACGCGCGATCTGCAAGGGCGGCTTCAACTCGCTGCCGCAGATGGTGTTCCCGGGCGGCGCGCTGGTCGGCTGCGATCTGGGCACGATGAATTTCGCCAAGATCAAGGGCAGCCACACGGCGATGAAGTCGGGCATGCTCGCCGGCGAAGCGGTCGCCGAGGCGCTGCTTGCCGGCGACGAGGGCGGCAAGGCACTGTCGAGCTATGTCGACAAGTTCAAGGCCAGCTGGCTCTACGACGAGCTTTACCGCTCGCGCAACTTCGGTCCGGCGCTGCACAAGTTCGGTGCGCTGATCGGCGGCGCGATCAACTACATCGAGCAGAACTGGTTCGGCGGCAAGTTCCCGTGGACCTTCCACGACCTCAAGCCCGACCATGCGACGCTCAAGCTTGCCGCCGAGTCGCAGAAGATCGTCTATCCCAAGCCGGACGGTAAGCTCAGCTTCGACAAGCTGTCCTCGGTGTTCCTGTCGAGCACCAATCACGAGGAGGATCAGCCGGTCCATCTGCAGCTCAAGGACGCGACGATTCCGCTGGCCAAGAACCTGCCGATGTACGACGAACCGGCGCAGCGCTACTGCCCGGCGGGCGTCTACGAGATCGTCGGCGAGGGCAGCGGACGCCGCTTCCAGATCAATGCGCAGAACTGCGTGCACTGCAAGACCTGCGACATCAAGGATCCGGCGCAGAACATCAACTGGGTCGCGCCCGAGGGCGGCGGCGGCCCCAACTACGCCAACATGTGAGGCCGCAGGGCCGCACGCATTGCCGTTTCGTTTTGTGTTTCGCAACTGAGAAAAGCCGATGAAAGCACTCGTCAGCGTCAAGCGCGTCGTGGATTACAACGTTCGCATCCAGGTCAAGTCCGACGGATCGGGCGTGGTCACCGACGGCGTCAAGCACTCGATGAACCCCTTCGACGAAATCGCGATGGAAGAAGCGGTGCGTCTGAAGGAGAAGGGCAAGGTCACCGAGATCGTGGCCGTGACCATTGGTGGCGCCAAGAACGAGGAAACCCTGCGCACCGCGCTGGCGTTCGGCGCCGACCGCGCGATTCACATCAAGGAAGACGGTGAAGTGCAGCCGCTGACCGCGGCCAAGGCGCTGGCGGCGGCGATGAAGAAGGAAGGCGCGCAGCTGTTCCTGTGCGGCAAGCAGGCGATCGACGACGACGCCAACCAGACCGGCCAGATGGTCGCCTCGCTGCTCGACATCGCGCAGGCAACGTTTGCGTCCAAGGTGGAGGTTGACGGGGCCAAGGCGGTGGTTACGCGCGAGGTCGATGCCGGCCTGGAGACGCTCGAAATCGACCTGCCCGCCGTGATCACGACCGACCTGCGCCTCAACGAGCCGCGCTATCTGAAGCTGCCGGACATCATGAAGGCGAAGAAGAAGCCGATCGAGACGGTGGGCCTGGGCGATCTGGGCGTGACCGCCGGCGCCGGCGTCAAGACCACCAAGACCGTGCCGCCGCCGAGCCGTTCCAAGGGCGTGATGGTCAAGACCGTCGACGAACTGGTGGCTGCCCTGAAGAACAAGGGCCTGCTCTGAGCGCGCACTAAAGGAAGATAGACATGAGCAAGATTCTGATTGTTGCCGAGCACGCCGAGGGCAAGCTCAACAGTGGCGTCGCCAAGACCGTGGCCGCGGCCAAGGGCCTGGGCGGTGAAATCCATGTGGCCGTGCTCGCGGCTGATGCCGCGGCGGTGGCCGACCAGGCGGCGAAGCTCGATGGCGTGAGCAAGGTGCTCGCGGTCAGCAACGCGGCCAATGCGCAGCCGGTTGCCGCGGTGCTCGCGCCGCAGGTGGTGGAGCTGGCCAAGAACGGCTACACGCACGTGCTGTTCCCTGGCACGACGTTTGGCAAGGACCTGGCCCCGCGCGTGGCGGCCAAGCTCGACGTGCAGCAGATCAGCGACATCATGGCCGTGCACGGCGCAACCAGTTTCGAGCGGCCGATTTACGCCGGTAACGCGATCACCACGGTCGAAGCGCCGGCCGGCACCGTCGTCGCCACCGTGCGCCAGGCTTCGTTCCAGGCGGTCGGCGCGGGTGGCAGTGCGGCGGTCGAGACGGTCAGCGTCAACGCGGCCCTGCCCACGCACACGCGCTACGTGAAGCTCGAGGCGCAGAAGTCGGAGCGCCCGGACCTGCAGGCCGCCAGCCGCGTCGTGTCCGGCGGGCGCGCACTGGGCAGCTCGGAGAACTTCAAGGTCATCTACGAATTCGCCGACAAGATCGGCGCCGCGGTCGGCGCTTCGCGCGCGGCGGTCGACTCCGGCTACGTGCCCAATGACATGCAGGTCGGTCAGACCGGCAAGATCATCGCGCCGGAGCTGTACTTCGCGGTCGGCATCTCGGGCGCCATCCAGCACCTGGCCGGCATCAAGGACGCGCGCACGATCGTGGCGATCAACAAGGATCCGGAAGCGCCGATCTTCGAGGTCGCGGACATCGGCCTGGTTGGCGATCTGTTCCAGGTCCTGCCGGAACTGACGCAGAAGGTCTGATCCGTCTCTGCGGATGAGCGTAACCAGAAAGCGCGGACTTCGGTCCGCGCTTTTTTTTGTAACGGGCGCTGTCACATGGACGACGCGGTCGACCGCGTATCCTCCACGATTGCATACTGTCCGACCGCCTGGGGTTGGACTCGAGGGAGCGTTCAGATGATTCGCCGGTTGCTTGTTGTTGCGTGCGCCGCGGTGCTGGCGGCCTGTGGAAGCTCGGTGCCCGAGGATGGACGGGCGGCGGTGCTGCCGCAGCCGGACGCCAAGGCGCTGACGGTGGTGGTGGCGGTCGTTGACAGCCTGATGCCCAGCGACATCGGCCCGCAGACGCCGACGCTGCAGGAGCTGATCGCGCAGGGCACGCTGTATCCCGAGAGCAGGTCCGTGTTCTCGGCTGAGACGATCCCCAATCACGTCGCGATGATGACCGGCGTGGTGCCGCAGCGCAGCGGCATCCCGACCAACAATTTCATCGATTTCGACGGCTCCGGTGAGGAACGTGACCTGTCGCTGCCCGAGAAACTGACGGCCAAGACGCTGTTCACCTTCATCACCGATCGCTGCGGCGCGGAGGGCAGTCCGACCCATCTGCGCCACGGCGCGACGCTGTCGAAGAAGTACCTGTACGAGATCTTCGCCGGTGACGCCGCCGATCCGCAGCGGCAGAACGACGACCCGGCGGTGTTCAACGTCGCGCCCGCCAGCCACTGGGATCCGACGTCCAGCCCGCTCTACATCGGCCCGGGGTCGGAGCACACGCCCGACATTCCGACGATGACGCAGGCGCTGACCCAGTTGCCCGACCTCGACTTCCATTTCATCAACCTCGGCGACGTCGACCGCTCGGCGCACGCTGGCGGTGAGGTGGCGCGCATAGCCGTGCTCGCCGACACCGATCTGATGCTCGGCCGGCTGGTGAGCCAGTTGCAGTCGGAGGGGCGCTGGGACAGCACGGTGCTGATCGTGGTGTCGGACCACGGCATGGACTACACGCTGCCGGGGCCGGTGCAGGGGCTGAGTGTGCAGCCGCTGCTGAATCAGATGGCGGCCTGCTATGCGCCGATGCAGGCGGTGCAGAACGGCGGCACCGACAGCATCTACGTCACTGACCGCACGCGGCCGTTGGCGGAGCGCCAGGCCGCAGTGCGTGCGGTGCGCGCCTGCGTGCTGGGTACCGCGGACTGCGATGCGCTGTGCGCGGGGGCGAGCCGGCCGTACAACGCCGAGAACGTCGCCTATGGCTGGTACACGCAGGACGATCCGACCGATCCCGCTGGGACGATGCCGGATTCGATCCGCTCCAAGCATCCGCATCTGGGCGATCTGGTGCTGGTGGCCGCCGGCGGCCTGAAGTTCTCGGAGCCGGACGAAAGCGGCAATCCGATTCCCGGCAATCACGGCCAGCTGGCGACGGTGCACAACTTCATGCTCGTGACCGGTGGCTCGCCGTGGGTCAGGAAGGGGCAGGTGGTTGCGGCCTCGGCGGCCAATCCGGGCCCGCTGGACCGGCTGCCCGAGCAGAGCGAGACGATTGACGTGGCGCCGACGGTGGCCTGGCTGCTGGGCTTGGGCCTGCGCGACCGGGACTTCCCGGATGGTGCCGGTTTCGACGGCCGCGTGCTGGGCGAGGCCTTCGTGCAGTTCGACGGCACCGCGAATCCGCCGTCACCGAGCGTGTGCGGACGCTTCAACTGACGCGATCGGCTCGGCCGCGTGCCTTGCGCTTGAGCGGCGGGGTCGGCGGGGGCGGCGCTGGCGGCAGCCCGACGTAGCTGGCGCGGGGGCGGATCAGGCCGCCGCTGGCCTGCTGTTCGAGTGCGTGCGCGAGCCAGCCGGCGACGCGGCCGGCGGCGAACAGGATCAGGCCGGCTTCGACGCCCAAATCGTAGACATCGGCCAGCGCGGCCAGCGCAAAATCGGTGCTCGGTGCCTTGCCGGTCGCCTCGCTGGCAGCGTCGATCACTGCGCGCAGCTGCGCCAGCCGCGGCGGACGCGGCCGGATCTCGCCGAGCATGCGCAGCAGCAGCGCGGCGCGCGGATCGCCGCCCGGATACAGCGGGTGGCCGAAGGCCGGCAGGCTCTCGCCGCGCTGCAGTCGCGCCAGCACGTAGCGCTGCACCGAGCCGGCGCGGCGCGCATCCTGGATCAAGGCGTAGGCGCTGGCCGTGCCGCCGCCGTGCTGAGGGCCTGAGAGCGCCGCCAGTCCGGCGGCCACCGCAGCGTGCAGGCTCGCGCCGGTCGAGGCGACCACGCGGGCTGCAAACGCCGAAGCGTTGAGCTCGTGATCGGCGCACAGCAACAGCGCGCTGCGCACCAGCTCCGCCAGATCGCGATCGCCCGGGCGCCAGGCCTGGGCGATGACCTCGTGCGCCGGACGGCGATCCGGCGTCGTGCCCGCCAGCAGCGCAGTGGTCTGGCGCAGCAGCGCGGCTGCGCTTTCGCGCCGGCGTGCCGGATCGGCGGACAGGTCGCGCACCGAACTCAGGGCCAGCAATGGCAGCGCCGCGGCGGTGCGTTCCAGCGCCGGCAGGTCGTTGCGCTCGATCAGGCCACGCACGGCCGGCGACCATGACGCCGGCGGCGCGAGTGCAAACGGGTCGTGCTCGCCGCAGCCCCACAACAGCCGCGCGACGTCTTCGAGGCTGAGTCCCGCGCCCACCAGCGGGGCGACGGCGCGCCCGCGGTAGTAGTGGCCCTCCGGGCGGATCAGCGAGATGCGCGTCTCCAGCACCGGCAGCCCCCAGGCGAGGCTGTGCGCGGCACCCTGCGCGGCGCCGCGGCCGGCCTGGCGGCGTTCGATCAGGCGCTCGATGTCCTGCGCCAGATAAAGACGGCTGCGTGCTGCGCCGCCGGGGCGCGAATGCACGTGGCCGCGGCTGACATAGGCGTAGAGCGTGGCGACACTGACGCCCAGGCGCTGGGCGGCTTCGCGCGCACTGATGTATTCGCTGCCGATAGGGCCGGTGGCGGGTGCGTTCATGGCGCGCATATTGACTGAGTCAATCAAGATTGATCAAGCAATGCCCCGGTGCGACAGTATGCGCCCGCGGCGGCAGCGTCCGGCGTCTGCGCAGACGGCCCGCCCCCATCCGTTCGAGGAGTAGTTGCATGAGCATGCAAGCATCCGCAGGTGCCCGGTTTCGCGCGGCGGTAGCGGCGGAGCGGCCGCTGCAGGTCGTCGGCACCATCAACGCCAACCATGCCTTGCTCGCCAAGTCACAGGGCTTCAAGGCGATCTACCTGTCCGGTGGCGGCGTCGCCGCCGGCTCGCTGGGGCTGCCGGATCTGGGCATCTCGACGCTCGATGACGTGCTCACCGACGTGCGCCGCATCACCGATGTCTGCGACCTGCCGCTGCTGGTCGACGTCGACACCGGCTTCGGTCCGTCCGCGTTCAACGTCGCGCGCACGACCAGGAGCCTGATCAAGGCCGGCGCCGGCGCGATGCACATCGAGGATCAGGTCGGCGCCAAGCGCTGCGGCCACCGCCCCGGCAAGGAGATCGTCACCCAGCAGGAGATGGTTGACCGCATCAAGGCCGCAGTCGATGCGCGCACCGATGCCGACTTCGTGATCATGGCACGCACCGACGCGCTGGCGGTCGAAGGCCTGGACAAGGCGATCGAGCGCGCGGTGGCCTGCGTCGAGGCCGGCGCCGACATGATCTTCCCCGAGGCGATGACCGACCTGGCGATGTACAAGCGCTTCGCCGCCGCGGTGAAGGTACCGATCCTGGCCAACATCACCGAGTTCGGTTCGACGCCGCTGTACAGCGTCGACGAACTGCGCGGTGCGGACGTGGGGCTCGTGCTGTATCCGCTGTCGGCGTTCCGCGCGATGAACAAGGCCGCGCTGAATGTCTACACTGCGATTCGTCGTGACGGGTCGCAGAAGAACGTGGTCGACACGATGCAGACGCGCATGGAGCTGTACGCGTCGATCGGCTATCACGACTATGAGCAGAAGCTGGATGCGCTGTTTGCGCAGGCCAAGAAATAAGGGACTGAGACCAGGAGCAAGATGATGAGCGAAACCCCGACGCCCGGCTTCAAGCCGAAGAAATCGGTCGCGCTGTCCGGCGTGGCGGCAGGCAACACCGCGCTGTGCACGGTCGGCCGCAGCGGCAACGACCTGCATTACCGCGGCTACGACATTCTCGACGTCGCCGACGCCTGCGAGTTCGAGGAGATCGCGCATCTGCTGGTGCACGGCAAGCTGCCGACCAAGGCCGAGCTCGCCGCGTACAAGGCCAAGCTCAAGGCGCTGCGCGGGCTGCCGGCGCACGTCAAGTCGGTGCTCGAGGAGCTGCCGGCGAACAGCCATCCGATGGACGTGATGCGCACCGGCGTCTCGGCGCTGGGCTGCGTGCTGCCGGAGAAGGATGACCACAACCATCCGGGCGCGCGCGACATCGCCGACCGCCTGATGGCCAGCCTCGGCTCCATGCTGCTGTACTGGTATC
>JBFHQK010000104.1:0-8927 GCA_041592255.1 Fontimonas sp. | reverse complement strand
GCGTTCTGCGAAGCGGTCGAGGCCGCAGGCATGCGCTTCATCGGCCCGACGCCGGCGCAGATCGACCTGATGGGCGACAAGGTGCGTGCGCGCAACTTCGTCGCCAAGGCTGGCTTCCCGGTCGCCCCCAGCGCGATCGAGGACGACGATCCGGCGAGCTTCGTCGAGCGCGCGCGCGCGGTCGGCGCACCGCTGCTGATCAAGCCCTCGGCCGGCGGCGGCGGCAAGGGCATGCGCATCGTGCGCGACCTCACGCTGCTCGAAAGCGAGATCGAACGCGCGCGCAGCGAAGGCCAGCGCTACTTTGGCGACGGCCGTCTCTATGTCGAGCGCTATGTCGAGAACCCGCGCCACATCGAGGTGCAGGTGCTCGGCGACGGCCAGGGCGCGGTGGTGCACGTGTTTGAGCGCGAGTGCTCGGTGCAGCGCCGCTTCCAGAAGATCGTCGAGGAAACGCCGTCGCCGGCGCTGGACGCGGCCAAGCGCCGCGAGATCTGCGAAACCGCCGCCGGCATCGCCCGCTCCTGCGCCTACCGCAACGCCGGCACCGTCGAGTTCATCTTCGGCCAGAACGGCGAGTTCTATTTCCTGGAAATGAACACGCGCCTGCAGGTCGAGCACCCGGTGACCGAGCAGATCACCGGACTGGACCTGGTGCTCGAACAGCTGTGCGTGGCCGCCGGCGAGGCACTGCCCTACCAGCAGGCCGACATCCGCGCGCAGGGCCATTCGATCGAGTTCCGCATCTACGCCGAGGATCCGGCGCGCGGCTACACGCCGACCACCGGCCCGGTGCTGGTGTGGCAGCCGGCGCAGGGCGAGGGCATCCGCATGGACGCCGGCATCGTCCAGGGCGGTGAGGTCACCGCCAACTTCGACCCGATGCTGGCCAAGCTGATTGTCACCGGCGCCGACCGCGCCGACGCCATCGTACGCGCCGACCGCGCGCTGCGCGACACGGTGCTGCTCGGCTGCAAGACCAACACCGCCTTCCTGCGCCGGCTGATCGCGCACCCGGCTTTCGTCGCCGGCGACGTGCACACCGGCTTTCTCGACGCCAACCCGCAGATCGCCGCCGATCCGCCGCTGAGTCCGGACACGCTCGACCAGCTGCTCGCGGTGGCCAGCCTGATGACGCGGCCGATGCGCGACGTCGCCGATAGCGTGCCGGACATGCACGCGGCGATGGGCGGCTGGAGGAACTGACATGCATCACGCTTTCACACTCGAAGACGGCGAGTTCAACGTGGCCCTGTCGCGTGCGCGCGACGGCTACCGGCTGCACATCGGCGAGCGGCAGCGCGCGGTGGACTTGCGCAGCGGCGCCGACGGCCGCGCCTGGCTGACGATCGACGGCGAGCACCACGAAGTCGTGGTCGCCACGCGCGGCGATGACGTGTTCATCCACGTCAACGGTGCCGCCTACCCGTTGCGTTACCGCCATCCGCTCGACCGGCTCGCCGCGGCGCTGCACGGCGCCGCCGAGGACAGCGTGCGCGCGCCGATGCCCGGCAGCATCGTCGCGCTGCACGTGCAGCCGGGCGACACCGTCAGCAAGGGGCAGGTGCTGCTCGTGATGGAGAGCATGAAAATGGAAACCACCGTCACCGCGCCGCGCGACGGCGTGATCGAGGCCGTGCATTACGGCAAGGGTCAGACCTTCGACCGTGACGCCCTGCTGCTGGGTCTGCAGACCGAGGCCAAGTGATGAAACGCATCGAGTCCCGACTGAACACGTCTTCAGCCGAGTTCCAGGCCAACGCCGCGCACAACCGCCGGCTCGCCGAGGAGTTCAAGGCCCGGCAGCACAAGGCGCGGCACGAGCGTCCCGAGCGCGATCTGGCACGGCTGCAGAACCAGAACAAGATGTACGTGCGCAGCCGCATCGAGCAGCTGCTCGATCCGGGCACGCCGTTCCTCGAGCTGTCGTCGCTGGCGGCCAACGAGGCCTACGACGGCGAAGTGCCGGGGGCGGCCTGCGTGACCGGCATCGGCATCGTTTCCGGGCGCGAGGTCGTGATCAACGCCGGCGACGCCAGCGTCAAGGGCGGGGCCTGGTATCCGCTGACGGTGAAGAAGACGATCCGCGCGCTCGACATCGCGATCGAGAACCGCCTGCCGGTGGTGCACCTGTGCGATTCGGCCGGTGGCTTCCTGCCGCTGCAGGCCGATCTGTTCGCCGACAAGTATTACGCCGGCCGCATCTTCCGCAACCAGTGCATCCTGTCGAAGATGGGCGTGCAGCAGGTCGCGGTCGTGCTCGGCCACTGCACCGCCGGCGGTGCCTACGTGCCGGGCCTGTCGGACTACAACGTCATCGTGCGCGGCACCGGGGCGATCTTCCTCGCCGGCCCGCCGCTGGTGAAGGCGGCCACCGGCGAGGAGAACACCGTCGACGAGCTGGGCGGCTGCGACATGCACACCAGCGTCTCCGGCACCGCCGACTATCCGGCGTCGAGCGAGGAGGAGGCGATCGCGATCGCGCGCGACATCGTCGGCCAGTTCAAGCGGCCGGAGAAGACGCGCATCGAATGGCAGCCGCCGGAAGACCCGTACTACGATCCGGCCGAGCTGTACGGCATCCTGCCGCAGGACATCAAGCAGCAGTTCGACATGCGCGAGGTCATCGCCCGCCTCGTCGACGGCTCGCGCTTCCACGAGTACCAGCCCAACTACGGCAAGACCCTGATCTGCGGCTACGCGCACCTCTGGGGCTACAAGATCGGCATCCTCGCCAACAACGGTGTGCTGTTCAACGACAGTGCGCTCAAGGGTGCGCACTTCATCGAACTGTGCAACCAGAACCGCACGCCGATCGTGTTCCTGCAGAACATCACCGGCTTCATGGTCGGCCGCGAGTACGAGCGCCGTGGCATCACCAAGGACGGTGCCAAGATGATCATGGCGGTGTCGTGCTCGGAAGTGCCCAAGTTCACCGTCATGTGCCACGGCTCCTTCGGCGCCGGCAACTACGGCATGTCGGGGCGTGCCTTCGACTCGCGCTTCCTGTTCAGCTGGCCGCAGTCGCAGATCAGCGTGATGGGCGCCGAGCAGGCGGCGAACACGCTGGCCGACGTGAAGATCCGCCAGCTGCAGCGCCAGGGTCAGAAGCTGAGTCAGGCCGAGATCGACGCGATCCGCGACCCGGTGCTGGGCGAGTTCAAGCGCAAGCAGTCGGCGTACTGGAGCACCTCGGAGATCTGGGACGACGGCATCCTCGATCCGGTCGACACGCGCAACGCGCTGGGCATCGCGATCTCCGCGGCGCTGAACACGCCGATCGGCGATCCGCGCTACGGCATCTTCCGCCTGTAGGTCTGGCGCGCTGCGTTCAGCGCCGGCGCAGCAGCAGGGGCGCAACGCCGGCGCCGGGCGGCAGGCGCCAGAGCTGGATCAGCACGTAAACCGCCATCGCCATGTTGCCGGTGAGCAGGATCGCCAGCAGCCAGCCGATGCGCGCCCGCATCGAGGCCTCCTTGTAGGCGACCCAGATCCAGAAGGTCAGGAAGGCCAGATAGGTGTCGGTGAGCGTGGCGATGAACCAGGGATGGCGCAGCAGCTCGCGCGGCGTCTCCCACAGCGGCACCTGCAGCCCGGCCCAGGTGGTGACGCCGACGATGGTCAGCAACGATACGCTGAAGACGATCTTGAGCGCGGTGGTCATGGCCGTGACTCAGGCGGCTTGCGGCTTGTGCAGGGTCAGGTGCATCAGGTCGATGCTGCCGGTGCGAAAGCCGCACTCGCAATAGGCCAGGTAGTAGCGCCACATGCGCAGGAAGCGCGGGTCGAACTGGCCGACGATGGCGTCTTGCGCGGCCAGCACGTTGTGCTGCCAGATCGCCAGCGTGTCGGCGTAGTCGCCGCCGTAGAAGCGTGCGTCCTCGGGCTGCAGCCCGGCCGCGCGGGCCAGCGCCTGGAAGCGCTGCGGCGGGCAGAGCATGCCGCCGGGGAAGATGTATTTCTGGATGAAGTCGCGCTTGCGTCGATACGCGTCGAAGCGACGCGGATCGATGGTGATGCCCTGGATCGCTGCCCGGCCGCCGGGCTTGAGTGCCTGTGTGAGGGCGGCGAAGTAAGCCGGCCAGTAGGCCTCGCCGACGGCCTCGTACATCTCGATGGAAACGACGCGATCGTACTGGCCTTGAAGATCGCGGTAGTCGCGCAGCTCGAAGCGCGCGCGCGCGCCCAGGCCGGCGGCGTCGGCGCGCGCCTGCGCCTCGGCCAGCTGCGCCGGCGACAGCGTGATCCCGGTGACGCGGCAGCCGGTCTGCTGCGCAGCGTAGAGCGCAAAGCCGCCCCAGCCCGCGCCGATTTCGAGCAGGTGATGCTCGGCGCGCAGCTCGAGCCGTTCCAGCATCAGCCGGAACTTGTTGCGCTGCGCGTCGTGCAGGCGCTGTCCGGGATGCGCGAACACTGCCGATGAGTAGGCCAGGCTGTCGTCGAGCCAGAGGCGGTAGAAGTCGTTGCCCAGGTCGTAGTGGTGGCGGATGTTCTGACGCGCGCCGCGGCGGCTGTTGGCACGAAGCGCATGCCGCAGCCAGCCCCAGGCGCGACCGAGCGGATTCTTCTCGTAGGGGCCGCGGTAGTGCGCTTCGTTGAGATAGAGCACGGCGAGCAGGCGCGCCAGGTCCGGCGAATCCCAGTGGCCGGCCATGTAGGCTTCGCCGAAGCCGACTTCGCCGCCGCGCAGCACGTAGCCGAGCGTGGCCGCACTGCGCAGCATGAGCACGCCGTGCGGGCCGGGCTCGCGGCCCTGGAACTGGTGCTGGGCGCCGCTGGGCAGGATCACGTGGAGGCTGCCGACGCGCAGGCCGCCGAGCATGTACAGCAGCGCGCGCAGCGCGGCGCCGGGCCGGCCGGTGCCGGGCTGCAGCGCCGGCGGCAGGTCCGGCGAGAAGCCGTCCCGGTCGAGCACGCGGCCGATGCCACGATCCTGCAGTTCGCGTTCACGCATGTCGGTCTGCCTCTCCGGGTGGGGGGTGCTCAGCTCACATCCGGGCGCAACGGCGCCGGCTTGCGCACGACCGGTGCTCCGCGCAGCCACAGCTTCAGTGCCTGCCAGTGGATCGCCCACACCACCTTGACGCCCATCCACGGCATCGCCAGCACCTGCCGCAGCAGGCCGGCGTCGCTCAGCGGCACGCGCCGGGCGGCAATCGCTGCATCCAGCACTGGCCGGCCCTGGTCGGATTCCCGAATCGTCACCTGCAGCGTCGCGCCGGGCCGCCCGAGCACGAAGCGGTAACGCCCGCGGCGCTCGAGAAAGGGCGAGACGTGAAACACCTTGTCCTTGTCGATTGGCTGTCGATACGGCAGCACCGCGCCGGCGGATGCAGCGGTGAGCAGATAACAGTGCTTCTCGCCAAAGGTGTTACGGACTTCGGCGATCACTGCGCGCAGCCCGCCGTCGGCGTGCTCGCAGTACCACAGGCTGATCGGATTGAACGCGTAGCCGAGCACGCGCGGCAGCGTCAGCAGGCGGATGCGGCCGCCGTCGAGCGCAACGCCGTGCGCCTGCAGCAGTCGCTCGGCCCAGTCGCGCAGGCCGCCGCCATCGCCGTAGTCGCGGTCGTGCAGCGCCAGCAGGTTCCAGCGGTTGTGCGAGAACAGGCGCAGGCCCAGCGTATCGAGCCGGTCGATGTCGACCAGCACGAAGAACACGCGGTAGACGAAGCGCAGCCGCGGCGCGATGCGGCGCCGGTGCAGCACGCGCGCCGGATACAGGCAGGCGGCCGGCGCGCTCATGCCTGCGCCCAGGCCGGCAGGCAGTCGCGGTCGATGTCGGCGACGCAGCGCAGGCCGGAGCACACGCCGTCCTCGTGGAAGCCGTAGCCGGTCCAGGCGCCGGCCCACCAGATGCCGCGCTGCCCCTGGATCTGCGGCAGGCGCGCCTGCGCCTGGAGCGTCGCGGCGCGGTACTGCGGATGGCGGTAGCGGCTGCGCGCCAGCACGCTGCCCGCGCGCGGCAGGCGCGGCGGATTGAGCGTGACGATGTAGTTCACCGGCCCCGGCAGCCGCTGCAGCGCGTTCATCCAGTAGCTGACGCCGATCGGCTCGTCGCCGAGCGCGTCGCGCGCCAGCAGTGCGTTCCAGCTCGACCAGGCGCGGCGCCGGCGCGGCATCAGCGTCTCGTCGGTGTGCAGCAGCGCGGTGTTGTCGGCAAACGGCACGCCGCCGAGCACCGCGCGCTCCGCGGTGTCGGCGTCGGCGAGCATCGCCAGCGCCGCATCGGCATGGGTGGCGCAGACCACCGCGTCGAAGCGCGTCGCGCCGCCGGCGGCGTGGACGACGACACCGGGGCCGTCGCGGCGCAGCGCCTGCACCGGCGTCAGCAGACGCAGCTCGCCGCGCAGGCGCGCGCGCACCGCGTCGACATAGCGCTGCGCGCCGCCGGCAATGGTCTGCCACTGCGGGCGCCGGGAGACGTTGAGCAGGCCGTGGCGGTCGAAGAAGCGCGCAAACGCCGGAAACGGGAATTCCATGACCCCGCGCGTCGACGTACTCCAGATCGGCCCGGCCATCGCTGCAACGTAGCGCAGCCGCAGGCTCATCGGGTAGCGGTGGCGTTCGAGAAAATCGCCCAGGGTGATGTTGGGCAGACGCTCCTGCGCCAGCAGCCGCTTGACCTGGCGGTTGAAGCGCAGCACCGCGGCCAGCATGTGCAGATGACGCGCGGAGAGCAGCAGGCTGGGCTGGGCGAAGAGCTTGAGCAGATGGGTGTCGCCGGCCCACTCGATGCGGCCGTCGCCGATCGACACGCCCAGCGACATGTCGGTGTCCTGACGCTGGATGCCGAGCTCGTCGAGCAAGCGGTAGAAGGACGGATAGTTCACCGGATTGCAGACGATGAAGCCGGTGTCGATCGCCAGCGTGCCGCTGCTGGCCGCCACCTCGACGGTGTGGGTGTGACCGCCGAGTCGCTGCGCCTGCTCGAACAGGGTCACGGCATGGCGGCGCGCCAGATAGTGCGCGCAGACCAGCCCGGAGATTCCGCTACCAATGACGGCGATGTTCATGATCCGCAGCGTGCGCGGCGGATCGGAACCGCCCGCCCTGCACCCGGATACGGCGCAGGCGGTGCGGCGGATGCGCTCAGCCGGGCGCGGGCAGCAGCGGCCTCAGCAGCGGCCATACGGCGTCGAGCATGCGCGGCTGCACCGCAGCCGTCGGGTGGATGCCGTCGTCCTGGAACGCCCCCGGGTCGGTGGCAAACGCGCCGATGAAAAACGGCACCAGCGTCGCGTCGGTCGCGGCGGCGACCGCGGCGAAGCTGCGGCGGAAGCCTTCGCTGTACGCAGCGCCGTAATTGGTCGGAATGCGCATTTCGAACAGCACCGGCTGCGCGCCGGCGGCGCGCACCAGCTGCGCCATCTGCCGCAGGTTGGCCTCCAGCCGCGCCAGCGGCAGGCCGCGCAGGCCATCATTGGCGCCGAGTTCGATCAGCACCCAGTGCGGCCGGTGGCGCTCCAGCAGCGCGGGCAGGCGCGACAGGCCGCCGGCGGTGGTTTCGCCGCTGACGCTGGCGTTGACCACGCGCTGCGGATAGCCTGCGGCCTGCAGACGCGCCTGCAGCAGCGCGACCCAGCCGCGCTGCAGCGGTATGCCATAGGCCGCACTGAGGCTGTCACCGAGCACCAGAATCCGCGGTGGATCGTCCGGCACCGGCCCGTTGGCGGGTGCCGCAACGGCCGCGGCCAGCCCCAGCATCACCCACAATGCAGCACGGATACAGGAACGGATCATGAGTCAGGGCAGTGCGGTCAGTGCGCGCGGCGTGGGCAAGCAGGTTAGCAGCGGCGGCCAGCCGCTGACGATCCTGGCCGACGTCGATCTCGATATCGGCACCGGCGAGGCGGTGGCGATCGTCGGCGCCAGCGGTTCGGGCAAGACCACGCTGCTGTCGCTGCTGGCCGGACTCGACCTGCCGACACAGGGCGAGATCCGCCTCGACGGCCAGCGCCTGAGCGGACTCGACGAGGACGCGCGCGCCGCGCTGCGCGCCGGCCGCGTCGGTTTCGTATTCCAGTCGTTCCAGCTGCTGGCGGGCTTCACCGCGCTTGAAAACGTGATGCTGCCGGCCGAGCTGGCCGGGCGCGACAACGCCGCGGCGCGAGCGCGGGCCGCGCTCGAGCGCGTCGGCCTGAGCGCGCGGCTGGGCCATTACCCGCATCAGCTGTCCGGCGGCGAGCAGCAGCGCGTGGCCATCGCGCGTGCGTTCTGCGGCGAGCCCAGGATCCTGTTCGCCGACGAACCCACCGGCAACCTCGACACCGCCACCGGCGCGCGCATCATCGAGCTGTTGTTCGACATGAACCGTGCCGAGAACACCACGCTGGTGCTGGTCACGCACGACGCCAGCCTGGCGGCGCGCTGCGGGCGCACGCTGCAGCTGCGCGAGGGGCGCATCGATCATGGCTAGCGCGCTGATGTTCGCCGCGCGGCGCCTGCGCCGCGGCTGGCGCAGCGGCGAGCTGCTGATTCTGGCGCTGGCACTGGCGCTGGCCGTGGCCGCGGTTGGCGCGGTCAACCTGTTCACCGAGCGCGTGCGCGCGGCGCTGGCGCTGCAGACTGGCGAGGCGCTGGGCGGCGATCTGTTGTACAGCGCACGCAAGCCGCTGCCCGACACGCTGCCGGCGTCGGCGCAGGCGCTGGGTCTGCGCAGCGCCGCGCTGGTGCACTTCACCAGCGTCGTGTTCCACGGCGACGCGAGTGCGCTGGCGTCGGTCAAGGCGGTGGCACCGGGCTATCCGCTGCGCGGGCAGCTGCATATCGCCCCGGAACTGTTCGCCGCGGCCGCGCCGGCGTCCGGTGTGCCGCCGCGGGGCGAGGCCTGGGTCGACGCGCGGCTGTGGCAGGAACTGCAGCTGGCGCCGGCGGCCAGTCTCCAGATCGGCGCCATCGCCCTGCGGGTCAGCGCGGTGATCGAG
>JBFHQK010000103.1:0-8943 GCA_041592255.1 Fontimonas sp. | reverse complement strand
GCGTACTTCCTGCACATCATTTCGACGATTCGCCCGAGCCAGAAGATCCACTTCATCGACACCGGTTACCACTTTGCCGAGACGCTTGCCTACAAGGACAGGCTGGTCAGCGATTTCGGGCTCGACGTGATCGACGTCAAGCCCGACCCGCATCATCACGCGGTGTCGCAGCAGGAACGCATGTGGGAAACCGATCCGGACTTGTGCTGCCAGGTGAACAAGGTGCAGCCGCTTGAGGAAGCCAAGGAGAATTTCGACCTGTGGATCTCCAGCCTGATGCGCTGGCAGACCGAACATCGCGCCGGCCTCGAGGTTTTCGAGATCCGCCGCAACATCATCAAGTTCAATCCGATGATCGACGTCACGCGCGAGGAGCGCGACGCCTACATCCGCGAGCACCAGCTGCCATTCCATCCGCTGGTGGCCCAAGGCTACGCCTCGATCGGCTGCCGCCACTGCACCGTCGCCGGCGACGGCCGCAGCGGGCGCTGGCTGGGCAAGCCGAAGACGGAGTGCGGGCTGCACCTCTAGGCCGTGGCGGGCCGGCGGTGCCGCGCGTTCTAGCCGCGGTCGCCGACAAACGGGTTGTTGCGGCGCTCGTCGCCGAACGTCGACAGCGGACCGTGGCCCGGCACGAAGGTGATCTCGTCGCCCAGCGGAAACAGGCGGCTCCTGATCGAGTGGATCAGGTCGGCATGATTGCCGCGCGGAAAATCGGTCCGGCCGATCGAGCCCTGAAACAGCACGTCGCCGACGAACGCGAGCTGCGATGGCGCGTGGTAGAACACCACATGTCCCGGCGTATGCCCGGGACAGTGGATCACATCGAGCACCAGCCCGCCGATCCGGACCTGGTCACCGTGTTGCAGCCAGCGATTGGGCACAAAGCTGCGCGCCGGCGGAAACCCGTATTGCCGGGCCGCATCCGGCAGCAGTTCAATCCAGAAGCGATCCGCTTCGTGCGGGCCCTCAATCGGCAGCCCCAGCCGCTCGGCGAGATCGGCAACGGCGCCGACATGATCCAGATGACCATGCGTGACCAGTAGCTTCTCCAGCGTGACGCCGTGGCGCTGCGCGGCATCGAGCAGACGCTGCGCATCGCCGCCCGCATCGATCAGTGCGCCACGCCGTGACTGGGTGTCCCACACCAGCGAGCAGTTCTGCTGGAAGGCGGTGACGGGCAGGACTTCCACCCGCAGCGCTGCGGCTGCCGGCGACGCGTTATGCCCCATCAGCGCGCACCCGAGGGCGCCGACCGCAGCGCGTCGCGCTTGCGCGCCACCGCCGCCAGCAGCGTGTCGTGGGCATCGGCGAACAGCTGCACGCCATCGACGACCAGCTGCGTGGTCAGCGCGTCCAGATCCAGACCCAGCCCGCCCAGCGCGTCGAGCACAGCCTGCGCCGCGTCGGGGTCCTGGGTCAGCGTCGGCTGCACGCGGCCGTGATCGCGGAAGGCATCCATCGTCGCCGGCGGAATCGTGTTGACCGTGTCCGCGCCGATCAGCTGATCGACGTAGAGCACGTCGCTGTAGCGCGTATTCTTGGTGCCGGTGCTGGCCCACAGCAGCCGCTGCGCACGCGCGCCGCGCCCGGCCAGCTGCTGCCAGCGCGGCTGCGCAATCAGCGCCTGGTAATCGCGGTACGCCAGCTTGGCGTTCGCAATCGCGACCCGCCCCGTCAGCGCGGCGAGCCGGTCCCGGGTCTGCGCATCCGTCGCCGCGGCGATGCGCCGTTCGATCTCGGCGTCCATCGCCGTGTCGATGCGGCTGACAAAGAAGCTGGCGACGCTGGCCACCCGCGACAGCTCACCACCGCCGGCGGCGAACGTCTCGAGCCCGTCCATGTAGGCCTCGGCGACGGCGCGGTAGGCACTGCGCGCGAACAGCAGCGTCACATTGACGTTGATGCCCATGCCGATCAGCCGCCGCACCGCGGCCACGCCCGGGCCGGTGCCCGGCACCTTGATCATCAGATTGGGCCGGTCCACCGCCCGCCACAGCCGCTGCGCGTCACGGACCGTTGCGTCCTCGTCCATCGCCAGATGGGGCGACACTTCGAGGCTGACGTAGCCGTCGCGGCCCTGGCTGCGCGCGTAGACCGGCGCAAACCGGTCGGCGGCTGCGCGGATGTCGTCGAGCGCCAGCTGCTCGAACAGCTGCGCCGGATCCTGCGTGCCGGCTGCGACCAGCCCCGCCAGCGCCGCATCGTAGTCGTCGCTGCCGCCGATCGCCTTCTCGAAGATCGCCGGATTCGAGGTCAGGCCGCTGATGCCATCGGCGTCGATCAGGCGCTGCAGCTCGCCGCTGACCAGCAGCCGGCGACGGATGAAATCGAGCCAGATCGACTGGCCATGGCGTTTGCAGTCTTGAAGCGGACTCACGGTACTCTCGTCTCGATCGTCAGGCGGTGCGTCCCATTGTCCCCCGCCGGCGGCCAAAGCGGAATCCGCCGGCACAGCGCTCGACCCTGCCGCGGTTTGCTGCCATGCTCTCGACGATGCGAAACCTCACTGCCCTCAAATCCTGGACGCCGGCGCTGGCCGCGCTGATGCTGCTGGCGCTGTCGGCCTGCTCGAAGGTGACGCCGGAGCGTTACGCGCAACTCGAAGCCGGCATGAGTCGCGCGGAAGTCCACGCGCTGCTCGGCGCGCCCGACGACGTTTCCGGCAGCGGCATCGGCCGCTTCACCATGACCACCGAAACCTGGGAAGGCCGCACTCACGTCGTGCGCGCCACGTTTGCCGGCGACACGCTCACCCTCAAGAGCATCGAACCGCGCCAGCCGCGCTGAAACGCGCCGGATGCGCCCGTCACCCCTGTTCCGCCGCCCTGTCCGGTGCCCGCCCGCATGAGCCGTATCGTCGACGCCGTCACCGCCGTTCTGATCCACCGCGGCGAGCTGCTGGTCACGCGCCGGCAGAATTTCCTGCGCGCATTTCCGGGCTACTACGCCTTTCCCGGCGGCAAGGTCGATAACGAGGACGCCGACGGCGCGGCGTTGCCGGGCGCATGGTCGCAGCAGGATCCGCGCATCGTGCGCGCGCTGATGCGCGAACTGCGTGAGGAGCTGGCGCTGGACCTGGACCGTGACGCGGGCCTGATCGGCAGCGTGCGCCATCTGGGCATCGCGCTGACGCCGCCACCGGCGCCGCTGCGTTTCAACACCCATTTCTTCGCCATCGAACTCACCGCGCGGCCGCCGCTGACGCCGGATCCGAACGAAGTCGCCGAACTGGCGTGGGCGTCAGCCGACGAATGGCTGCGCCGCTATGAGGATGGCCGCCTGCTCGCCGCGCCGCCGACCGTGGCCGTGCTGCGCGCACTCGCCGGCGACATCAGCGCGCGCGAGGTGCCGGGCCTGCACTTCGAGACGCGCGACACCTATGAACTGCCGCTGATCGAATCGATCCGCGGCGTGCGCCAGATTCTGGTGCGTTCCCACACCATCCCGCCCGCACAGCACACCAATTGCTATCTGCTCGGCGACTCGCAGTCGCACCGCGTGCTGGTGGATCCGTCGCCGGCCGACGATGCCGAAATGGAGAAGCTGTGCGCGCTGGTGCAGCGCTTCGGCATCCACGAGATTTTCCTGACCCACCACCATCCCGATCACCGCGAGCGAGCCAACCTCATCGCGCGCCGCTTCGAGGTGCCGATGGGCATGTCCGCCGACACCCGGGCGCGCATCGTCGCCAGCGCCGGCAGCGCCTGGCTCGACGGCATTGCCGTGCACGAGTACCGCGAGAACGACGTGCTGTGCCGCTGGCTCGGCCGGCCGCTGCGGGTCTACGCGGTACCCGGCCACGATGAGGGCCAGCTCGCGCTGATGCCGGACGATCGCGCCTGGTGCCTGGTCGGCGACCTGATCCAGGGGCTGGGCACCGTCGTGATCGCCAAGCCCGAGGGCCACATGGGCCGCTACTTCGAGTCGCTGCGCAAGCTGATCGCGCTCGACCCGCAGGCGATCTATCCGTCCCACGGCCTGGCGCTCGGCGGCACCTACCGACTGCAGGAAACCCTGATGCACCGCGAACTGCGTGAGAAACAGGTGCTGGCACTGCTGCATGAAGGCCGCAGCGTGGCGGAGATGCTGCCGCTGATCTACGCCGATCTCGACCCGCGGCTGCTGCCGCTGGCACGCTGCAACATCGAGAGTCACCTCGACAAGCTGCGCGAGGAAGGCGTGATTCCGGCGGATTGATCCGGCCTCGCTCTACCGGTCGGTTCGGCTCAGCGCAGCAGGGTCATGCGCAGCTCGACCTTGCCCTTCTTCACATGCTCGAGCTTGACCGGCACGTAGTCGCGGCTGGGCGCAAGCCAGTAGTGAAACGGCCGGCGCGGGTCGTCGGTGCGATCGACGCGCAGCGTCTCGAAACTGCCGGCCGGCGTCTGCACCGTCTCGGCACCGGCAATCGCAAAGCGGTAGGCCTTCATGCGGTCATCGTCGACCAGCGTGAACTCGGCCTGCGCCGGCGCGGCGCCGGCGACATGGCGGATCACCCACAACCGCACCGCTTCGCGGATGACGAAACGGTCGAACGCATTCTCGGGCAGATCGCGCACGGTCATCACGCCGTTCTTGAGTGCCTTGACCTCGTTGAGACGCCAGTCGAAGTCGAGGCGAAAGCCGTCCGACTCCCGCCGCTCGTTGACGTACTCGAAGTGCAGCGGCACCACGCGGCCCTCGTTGACGCAAAAGAAGCTTTCCTCGCGCGGCGAGCCGTACGTCCAGCGCACCAGCGCGATCGGCCGCGTAGTCGAGGAATAGCGGTAGCACCCCTGACCGTCGGGCGTCAGGCTGATCGTGCCCTCACCCAGCGAAATGCCGGTCCACTCCACCGCGTAGCGATCACTGCGCGGCTGCAGGTGCGGCGTGAGATCGACCGCCTCCGCCGCCGGCAGCACCAGCAGCAGCGCCAGCAGTGCCGTGGCGCCTCTCATCGGAAGCCCGCCTCGAGCGCGTCCAGGCCCACCGGAGCCGCCAGTGCGCGTCCGTGCAGACGCACGCCGGCGCCGCTGAGCGAAAGTTCACCGCGTGCGAGCCAGGCGACCGCCTGCGGGTAGATCTTGAGTTCGATGTCGTGCATGACGCGTTGGGCCAGTGACTCCACCGTATCCTCCGCGCGCACCGTGAACTTGCCCTGAATCACCGCCGGTCCGCCGTCGAGCTCCTCGGTGACGAAGTGCACCGTCGCGCCATGTTCAGCGTCGCCGGCTTCGAGCGCACGGCGGTGCGTGTCGAGTCCCGGATACTTTGGCAGCAGCGACGGATGGATGTTCAGCATGCGGCCATGGTAGCGGCGCACGAAGCCGGGCGTGAGAATCCGCATGAAGCCGGCGAGCACGACCATATCGGGCGCGTAGCGCTCCAGCAGCGCCGCCAGCGCGTCATCGTAGGCCTGGCGATCCGCAAAGCCGCGCGCCGGCAATGCCTGCGCGTCGATGCCGGCAGCGCGCGCGCGCTGCAGACCCGGCGCGTCGGCGCGACTGCTGACGACCACGACGATGTGGCCGTCGATGCGGCCGTCGGCACAGGCCTCGGCCAGCGCCTGCAGGTTGCGCCCCTGCCCCGAAATCAGGACGGCGATGCGCGCACTCACCGGAGGGAGTCCTGCTGGCAGCTCACGCGAAGCGCACGTCCTGGTCGCCGGCCACCGTCTCGCCGAGCAGCCAGGGCTTCGCGCCAGCGGCTTTGAGCGCCGCGAGCGCCGCATCCGCCTTCAGGCGCGGCACCACCAGCACAAAACCGATGCCGCAGTTGAACACCCGCCGCATTTCGTCCTCATCGACGTCGCCCTGCGCCTGCAGCCAGTCGAAGATCGCCGGCCGGCGCCAGCTGCCGACATCGACCACCGCAGCGATGCCCTTGGGGAAGCAGCGCGGCAGGTTGCCGGGAATGCCGCCGCCGGTGATATGCGCCATGCCGCGCACCGGAATGCCGGCATCGAGCAGCTTGAGCACCGGCTTGACGTAGATCGAGGTCGGCGCCATCAGCGCGTCCGCCAGCGTGCCCTTGCCGAAGGGCTGATCGAGGCGCGTCTTGCGCAGCTTGAGGATCCGCCGCACCAGCGAATAGCCGTTGGAATGCGGACCGCTCGACGGCAGGCCGATCAGCACGTCGCCGCGCTTGATCTTGGCACCGTCGATGATCTTGCTCTTTTCGGCCACGGCGACACAGAAGCCGGCGAGATCGAAGTCCCCGGGCGGGTACATGCCCGGCATCTCGGCGGTTTCGCCGCCGACCAGCGCACAGCCGGCGAGCCGGCAGCCGCGCGCGATGCCCTTGATCACCTGCGCGGCCACCCGCTTGTCGAGCTTGCCGGTCGCGTAGTAATCGAGGAAGAACAGCGGCTCGGCGCCGGAGACCAGCACGTCGTTGACGCACATGCCGACCAGATCCTGGCCCAGGCCTTCGATCATCCCGGTCTCGATGCCGAGCATCAGCTTGGTGCCGACGCCATCCGTGCCGCTGACCAGCACCGGCTTCTTGTACTTCTTCGGCAGGCCGACCAGCGCGCCGAAGCCGCCAACCCCGGCCATGACCTCCGGGCGCTGCGTCGATCTGACGATTTTCTTGATGTCATCGACCAGCGCATCGCCCTCGTCGATGTCCACGCCCGCGTCGCGATAAGTCAGCCCGGCCTTCTTCGTCATTCGATGGTTCTCGCAAGAATGCGCACGGCCCGCGATGCGGGCCGTGCGCGAAGTGGCTGTTATTTTAGCGGGGCCGGCCGGATAATTTCGCGCATGCGCACCATCAACCCGTCATTTTCAGGCCGCGTCCCTGGCAGCACGACGCCGGGCCCCGTGTCGCCCCCGGGCGCCGCGCCCCTGCCGGGGCGGCGCCGCTTCGCGACGCTGCGCACGCTACTGGCGCTGCTGCTGCCGCTGTGGGCCGGACCCGGCACGGCCCAGCCCTCCACCGCACTGCAGGCCTATGAGGCCCGCGTCCCGGTGGCCGATCAGTCGCCGGCGGTGCGCGAAAGCGCGCTGCAGCAGGGCCTGCGCACGGTCGTCGTGCGCGTCAGCGGCGAGAATGCGGTCTACGAGGCGCAGTCACTGATCGCACAGGCGCCGCAGCTGGTGCAGCGCTACGGCTACGAGCGCGAGGTCGATGGCAGCCTGGTGCTGGTCGCCGGCTTCGACAGCCGCGCGGTCGACAGCCGCCTCAAATCACTCGGACTGCCGGTCTGGGGCGTCTACGCCGCCGCGGTCGAAGAGGTGCAGATGCGGATCAGCGGGATCCGCAGCGCCGCCGGCTACGCCGAGGTCATGGCGACGCTGCGCGGCCTGCCCGGCGTGCGCAGCATCCGCCCGATCCGCGCCAGCGTCGACACGCTCGACCTGCGCGTGCAGGCCGAAGGCGGCGCCGGCCGCCTCAGCGGCGCGCTGCTGGCCGCGCAGACACTTGTGCGCGACCCTGACGGGCCGGCCGAGTTGTCCTACCGGCTCGCCGGCTCCGCGCAGCCGTGAGCGCCGGCTGGCGCGAGCACTGGTACTGGTATGCGGCCGGCATCGGCCTGCTGGCGTTCTTCTGGCTGCTGTCACCGATGCTGGCGCCCTTCGTCATCGGCGCCGGGCTGGCCTACCTCGGCGACCCCATCGTCGACCGCCTGCAGCGCTGGCACCTGTCGCGCACGCTCGGGGTCGTGGTCGTCTTCGTCGCCCTGACGCTGGCCGGCCTGGTCGCGCTGGTACTGGTTGCGCCCATGCTCTACCAGCAGTCGATCGCGCTGCTGAAAAACATCCCCGACTGGCTGGCCTGGGTGCAGAACGTCGCACTGCCCTACCTCGGCGTCAGCCTGCCCCCCGGCGTGCGCCTCGATGCCGCCGGCCTCAAGGCGATCGTTGCCGAGCACTGGACCGGGGCCGGCGACTTGGCGCGGGTCGCGTGGCTGCAGATTTCGCAGTCCGGTGCGCTGTTTGCGGCCGTGCTCGCGCATCTGCTCCTGATCCCGATCGTCACGTTCTACCTGCTGCGCGACTGGGACGATCTCATTGGCTGGATCGCGAAGATGATTCCGCCCCGTCACCAGCCGCGCGTGCGCATGCTGGCGCGCGAGACCGATGAGGTCATGGGCTCGTTCGTACGCGGCCAGCTCACGGTGATGATCGCGCTCGCGGTGCTCTACAGCGTCGGACTGGCGCTGGCCGGGCTCAAGCTGGCGCTGGTGATCGGCTTCTGGGCCGGGATGCTCAGCTTCGTCCCCTATCTCGGCTTTGCCGTCGGTTTCGTCGCCGCGATGCTGGCGATGCTGGTGCAGGAACAGGCGCTGCTGCCACTGCTGTGGATCGCGCTGGTCTTCGGCATTGGCCAGATCGTTGAAAGCTGGTGGCTGACGCCGACCCTGGTCGGCGACCGCATCGGCCTGCATCCCGTCGCCGTGATTTTCGCGCTGATGGCCGGCGGCCAGCTGTTCGGCTTCGTCGGCGTGCTGATCGCGCTGCCGGGCGCGGCCGCCCTTGCGGTACTGCTGCGCCACGCCAAGCAGGAATGGCTCGACAGTCCGCTGTATCGCGCCGCCGGTCCGGCACCCGCGGCCACCGATACTGCCACGCGCGAATCGCCGCCATGAAGGGCGTGCAGCTGCCCCTCGCCGTGCAGCTCCGCGACACGGCCAGCTTCGACAGTTATTTCGCCGGCCCCAACGCCGACGCCGTTGCGGCATTGCGCGAGCTGCACGAACCACTGCTGCTGTACGGCGCGGCCGGCAGCGGGCGCACGCACCTGCTGCAGGCTGCCTGCCGCCTGCACGGTGGCGCCTACCTGCCCTTGGCCGCGCTCGCCGAGTTCGGCCCTGAAATCCTCGATGGCTACAGCGGCGCGCGGGCGCTCTATTTCGACGACGTCGACAGCGTCACCACCGTGCGCGACTGGTGCCTCGGCCTGTTACGCCTGCTCGACAGCCTGCGCAGCGACGGCCGGCGCTTTGCGCTGGCCGCG
>JBFHQK010000102.1:0-8995 GCA_041592255.1 Fontimonas sp. | reverse complement strand
CCCAGCTGCCGCTGGTCGACGCGCCAGTGTCTGGCCGCCGGCATCGATTGCAGCGACCCCGACGCGGTGCCGGCGGAGTGGGCCGGCTGCTGCGATGCGGACTACCCGAAGACGATCCAGGAACGCGCCTGGACCTCGCCGGTCTGGTATCGCCCGGCGGCGCGCTGAGATGCCTGCGCTGCTGCGGGCCCCGCTGCTGCATTTCCTGCTGCTCGGCGGCCTGCTGTTCGCCGCCGGCCGGGTGTGGCGGCCGGCGCCCGCGGTGATGATGGCGCCTATCGTCGTCGACGCAGCGACGATCGACCAGCTGCACGACGACTGGCGGCGCGAGAGCGCACGTGCGCCGACCGGCGCCGAGCTGCGCGCCAGTGTTGAGCGGTATGTCGACGAGGAGCTGCTGCTGGCCGAGGCCTTGCGGCTGGGGCTCGACGCCACCGATCCGGTCGCGCGCGAGCGCCTGCTGCGCAACATGCGCTTTGCGTTCCCCCAGCGCCGGGCCGCGGCGGCGACGCTGCTGCACGAAGCGCGCGCGCTGGGCATGAGCCGCAGCGACCGCATCGTGCGCCGGCGCCTGATCCAGGTGATGGAGCGGCGCCTGGCCGCCGCTCTGCCCTACGACGAACCCGCGCTGCGCGCCTACATCGCGCAGCATGCGCCGCGCCATGCGTTCCGCCAGCTTTATTTCAGCGGTGCAGTGCCGCCGCCGGTGCTGCGCCAGCTGGCCGCCAGTGGCGCGCCGCCGGCCGACGCCGGCGAGCCGTTTCTGCTGGGCGCGCAGATCCCGTTGTCGACGCAGACCGAGCTGGCGCAGCGTTTCGGCGCCGAGTTCGCCGCGGCGCTGGCGCAGGCGCCGCAGGGGCAATGGGTCGGACCGCTGCGCTCGGTTTACGGTCAGCATCTGGTGCGGGTCGAGGCGCGCACGCGCGCACGCGCGCCGGACTTCGCGCAGCTGCGCGAGCAGGCGTTGCACGCCTGGCTCGCCGAGCAGCAGCCGCAACAGCTGCGGCTTGCGCTGCAGCGGCTGCGCCAGCGCCAGGCGGTGGTGCTGGCGGACGACCCACGGCTGCGGAGCGGCGCGTGAGGCTGCGGATTCTCGGCTGCGCGCTGCTGGTGCTGCTGGCGGCACCGCGCCTGCAGGCGCATGCGTTCGCGCCGGCGCTGCTGGAGCTGCGCGAAACCGCGGCCGAACGCTACGACGCGCACTGGCGCAGTGCGCTGCTGCGGGTGCGCGGCGCGGCGCTGACGCCGGTGTGGCCGGCCGGCTGCGTGCACACCGTCACCGCGACGGCGGTGACCGACGATGCGCTGCAGCAGAGCGGGCAGCTGCACTGTCCCGGCGGCCTGGTCGGCCGCGAGCTGGGCGTCGACGGGCTCGCGCGCAGCGGCAGCACGGTGATCCTGCGCGTGCAGTTCGCCGATGGCGGCAGCGTGCAGACCCTGCTCGATGCTCGCACGTCGCGTCACACGCTGGCGCGCGCCGCCGCGGGGCCGGTGGCGCCGCGCTACTTCGGACTCGGCGTCGAGCATCTGCTGCTGGGCTTCGATCATGTGCTGCTGGTGCTGGCCTTCATGCTGCTGATCCGCGGTGCGCGCCGCCTGGCGGGGGTGATCACCGCCTTCACGCTGGGCCACAGCCTGACGCTGGGCCTTGCGGTGCTGGGCTTCATCGGCGTGCCGCAGGCACTGACCGAGTTCGCCATCGCCATCAGCCTGCTGCTGCTGGCGACGCTGCTGGTGCGGCCCGGCGGCGCTCCGGCCCCGGCCGCACGCGCCGCGCCGTGGCGGCTGGCGCTTGTGATCGGGCTGCTGCATGGCCTGGGGTTTGCGGGCGCGCTGGCGCAGATCGGCCTGCCCGAGGCGGCGGTGGCGCCGGCCTTGCTGGCGTTCAACCTCGGCATCGAGGCTGGGCAGCTGGGCCTGATCGCGGCGCTGCTGGCGCTGACCGCGGCGCTGCGGCCCCTGCGCGCGCGGCTGCCGCGCGCGCCGGCGGCGCTGCCGGCCTACGCGATCGGGATCTGCGCCGGGTACTGGAGCATCGAACGCGCGGTCGCGCTGGTCAGCTGACAGACAGCAACCGGCGTTACAATGCTGCACTGCAACATCGGCGCCGCGGGGCGACGATGGATGTTTATGATGGACCCATGGATCCTCGAGGAGGTCGCGATGAAGCGGATGAAAGCGAACGGAATGCTGGCGCTTGCCCTGCTGGGGCTCGCCATGGCGGCGCCGGCGGCGGATCCCACTGAGCCGGTGCTGGAGTGCATGCGGGCGAACGTGCCGCAGCAGTTGCGCATCCAGGAGGTCGAACTGGTGGCCACCGACAAGGCCGGCGCCGTGCGCACGCTGCGCGGCAAGCTGTATGCGATGCGCGAAGCGGTCGCCTCCGGCCAGCAGCTGGTGCGGGCGACGCTGCGCATCGCCGCGCCGGACTATCTCGCCGGCGCCGCCTACCTGGTGCGTCAGTCCGAGGAGCTGCACCGCGACGGCATGTACGTGTTCCTGCCGTCGGTCAAGCGCGTGCGCCGCGTCAGCGGCGAGTTTGCCGACGGGCCGCTGCTGGGCACCAACTTCAGTTATTACGACTTCAAGCAGATGCAGTATGCGTTCAGCGATGCCACGCCCACCTTCGAGGGCGCCGGTGAGCTCGCCGGGCGTCCCGTGGACGTGCTGCTGTTCACGCCGGCGGCCGATGCCGGCACCCGCTACAGCCGCGTGCGCAGCTGGGTCGACCGTGAAACCTGCGTGCCGCTCAAGGTCGAGTTCCTCGAAGGCGCCGGCGTGCGCAAGCGCCTGAGCGCCGACGCCGCGGCGCTGCGTCGCGCCGGCGAGCACTGGTACCTGTCCGAGGTGCGGCTCGACGATCTGCACGACCAGACCTCGACTGTACTGCGCATCCTCGGCGTCAGCACCGGTCAGGAGCCGCCGCGCCGCTACTTCGAGCCGGGCAGCTTCTACCTCGGCGGCTGAGCCGGACACGCGCCGCGCGGGGGCCGTCGTCCCAACGGATGAGGCCCGCGCGTGGCGCGCTGCGCAGACTGCGGCTCTCAGAAAAACGGGGGAGAGACGCGGATGGCGCAGACAGCATTTCCGGCCGGCGCGACGCTGGTCTTCGGCGGCAGCGGCGGGATCGGCCAGGAAGTGGCGAAGAGCTTCGGCCGCGCCGGCTCCGACGTCGCCCTGCTCTATCGCTCGAAGCAGGCGGTGGCCGAGCAGGTCGCCGGCGCGATCGCGCAGGGCGGACGCAAGACCTCGATCCATGCCGCCGATGTGCGTGACCGCGCGCAGGTCGACGCCGCGGTCGCCGCGGCGATCGCGGCGCACGGCCGCGTGCATACCGTGGTCTGGGCGGCGGGCCCGGTGGTCGAGCAGGTGAGCCTGGCCGAGACCACGCCCGAGCTGTGGCGCAAGTCGATCGACATCGAGGTGCACGGCTTCTTCAATGCGGTGAAGGCGACGCTGCCGCATCTGCGCGCACAGGGCGGCGGCTCCTATGTTCACCTCGGCTCGGCCGGGCATCGCTGGTGGCCGCCCAAGGACGGCCTGTCGGTGGCGCCCAAGGCGGCCAACGAGGCGCTGATCCAGGGCATCGCCAAGGAGGAGGGTCGGCACCACATCCGCGCCAACTCGGTGCTGGTCGGTGTCATCGAGGCGGGCATGTTTCTCGAGCTGCTCAAGCGCGGCGTGTTCGACCAGAAGTGGATCGATGAAACGCACAAGCTGCTGTGCATCAAGCGCTGGGGCCAGCCCGAGGAGATCGGCAGCGCCGCAGTGTTTCTCGCCAGCAACGGCTACGTGACCGGCCAGCAGATCAACGTCTCCGGCGGTTTCGGCATCTGAAGTTTCCGCTGTTGCACGCCGGCCCCCGCATCGCAGGAGATCCCATGGCACTGCCGCTGGAAGAGTTCGAGCTGATCCGTCAGCTCAAGTACCGTTACTGCCGCTGCATCGACACGGCCAATTTCGCCGAGCTCCGGGCGTTGCTCTGCGAGGATGCCAGCGTCCGCTACGAAGGCGGCAGCTATCTGTTCGAGGCCCAGGGCCGCGACCGCATCCTCGAAGCGCTGGAGTTCGCGTTTCACGCCGAGGCGATCGCCGTCCATCACGTCAACCATCCCGAGATCGAACTGCTCTCGCCGACCGAAGCGGCCGGCGTCTGGTATCTGAAGGACTGGTTCTGCGATCTGCGCCGCAAGATCATCACCGACGGCGCGGCGTTCTACCGTGACCGCTACGTCAAGCGCGACGGCCGCTGGCTGATCCAGCGTGCCACCTACGAGCGCGTCTACGAGATCGTCACCCCGTTCGAGCAGCCCCCCAACATCACCGCGCACTGGCTCGCGCGCCACGGCAAGCGCCTGCCGGCCGGGCTCTAGCGCCGGCGGGCGCCCCCGCTCAGGCGGCGGCGCCGGCGTGCGGCCGTTGCTGTGGCGCGGGCGCCCGCACCACGCGGCAGCGGCCGGCCTGCTTGGCTGCGTACATCGCTTCGTCGGCGCGCTGCAGCGCGGCGGCGGCCGAGGATTCGTCGGCGCCGACCAGCGCAATGCCGATACTGGCGCCGATGTGGGCCTGGGCGCCGTTGCCCAGCGCGATCGGCCGCCGGATCGCGTCGATCAGCGTGCGCGCGATGCGCTCGGCGTGATCGGCATCGTCGATGCCGACCAGCGCGACGGCGAACTCGTCGCCGCCCGGACGGCTGACGACATCGGTACGTCGCACTGCCTGCTCGATCAGCCGCGCCACGCGCTGCAGCACGACATCGCCGGCACTGTGGCCGTGGGTGTCGTTGACCTGCTTGAAGTAGTCGAGATCGATCATCATCAGCACGATGGTCAGCTGCGGTTCACGCTGGCGGCGCGCAAACACCGCGTCGAGGCTGGCGTCGAAACCGCGGCGGTTGAGCAGGCCGGTGAGCGTGTCGCGTGCGGCCATCTGCTGCGCCGCCAGCTCGGTCTGCTTGCGCTCGGTGATGTCGTTGATCACGCCCTGCAGCATGCGCCGGTCGACCGGGGTCAAGGACATCTCGATCCACAGCGTGCGGCCGTCGGCGGTGCGCACTTCGAGATCGCGTTCGCGGGGCTGCGCGTGCTCCAGGCTGTCGCGGATCAGCTCGAGCGCTGGCTGCGCGTGCTCGGGCAGCAAGGCCTGCAGCGTGGCCGGGGTCTGCGGGGCGCCCAGGGTGCGGACGAAGGCCGGATTCCAGGACTGCAGTCGGCCGCTACGGTCGACCTCAAAGATCCCGGCGTCGACCTTGTCGAAGATCTGCGCCAGTCGCCGTTCGCTGGCTTCGCGCTCCAGGCGCAGCGTGCGTTCGTCGTCGATCAGCTGCGTCAGCCGGCCGATCAGCGCATTGACGTCAACGACCAGGCGGCCAAGTTCATCCTCGCGGTTGTGCGGCGGCAGGCGTAGGCGCATGCCGGTGCGCAGTTCCATCCGGTGCAGCTCGTCGGAAATGCCCTTGATCGGGCGCGTGATCAGGTTGGAGACCACCCAGGCCACCGCGAGCGCGATGGCGCCCAGCGCCAGGCCCAGCACCAGCAGCACGTAGCGCGTGTACTGCCAGGCGTGATCACGCAGCACCGCCTCGGACGCCGACAGCACCATCTCACCGATGACCTCGTCGTTGGCAAATGGCGAATGAATGGGGCGGCGGATCGACAGCGTGCCGGCGCCGTGGGTGCCCGCTTCGTACAGCGGCGCGCCGTCGTCGGCGAGGATGCGCACGCCGGACACCACCCCGTTGCCCATCAGCCCGGTGCCGACTTCGTGCGCCAGCGCCGCATCGTGGACGAAGACCGCGATCGACGTGGTGTTCTCGACCGTGGACAGCAGCTCGTTGAGCCCGGTCTCCTGGTGTCGGCGCTCGTAGGTCAGCAGCGCGAGCGCGGCGCCGCTGCCGAACAGCAGGCTGGCGAGCAGTGCCAGCATGAGAATGGTCAGCGTCGTGCGCGCGACGATCGTCGTCGGCAGCACCGCCTTCCATGCGCTGAACAGGCTCATTGCGGCTCCGGATCAAGGCCCACGGCGGACGGCCGGTGGCGGGGTGCGCACTTCAAAACACGAAATCCAGGGCGATGCCGAGCACGGTCATCTCGGCACTGCCGTCGGGCGTTCCGCGCGCGTCGGTGGCCACGGTCGAACCGCGCAGCCAGACATGATCGGCCTGCACTTTGAGCGCGCGCCGTGGCCGGAAGTCCCAGCGCAGGCCCAGCGCCAGGCTGGACTGGTCCTGCTGGAAGGCGCGCTGGACCGCGGCGGCGCCGGCATTGAGTGCGGTGTACTCCGGCGTGTCCGGCAGCCCGGTGCCCTGAACGTGATCGAAGCTGTCGATCGCCGACAGCGACACAAACGGCGTCAGGGCGCCGAGGTCGTAGCCCAGCGTCAGCAGGGCGCGGTGGGTGTTGGGCGCGGAGATGCCGTCGTGTTCGGCGCGGGCGAGCAGCGCGCGCGCCTGCCAGCGGCCATCGTCGTAGTTGCCGCCGAGCACCACGAACACGGTCTTGCGCTCGCGGCTCGCCAGCCGCTCGGCGAGCGCCTGGGCCCGGGGCTCGCCGGTCTGGCGCAGGCCGGCGACCAGCTCGTCGAAGCGCGCGGCCTGGTCGAGCGCGAAGACGCCGCTGCCCAGGCGCAGCACCCACGGTCCGTGGGCATAGTCCAGGTGAGCGCCCCAGAGTTTGGCGTCGACGCGGGAGACGTTGCCGTCGGCGTCGGCCAGATGATCCGAGGTCCGGCCGCCGTAGACCCGGGCGCCGAGCACTCCGAGCGGCAGCGGCCATTGCAGCGTGGCTTCGGCGCCGTCGAAGGTCTCCGCGGGAATGGTGCCGAACACCTCGGTTTCCGGGCGGATGCGCAGCTGGGCGTAGCCGACATCGCGCGAATCGCCGTGCGGCAGGATCTCCCAGCCGATGCGCCCGGCCCTGACCGACAGGATCCCGTCGCTGCTGTAGTGCACAAGGGCGCGGCTGAGCTGAGGCTGCCAGCCGTGGTGGGCGTCATCGCGGGTCACGACCTGCGCGATCAGCGCCAGGGCGTGCGACCAGGCGGCGTTGAGCTGCACGCCGGCGCGGGTGTCGGTGGCAACGTCCAGCTTGCCGGCTGCGGCGCTGCCGCCCTGGGTGATCGCGCGCCGGTATTCGAGTCCGGCGTCGTTGTGATAAAGCGCGCCCAGCGTGCCGAAGCCGCCGACGTGCAACCGCCACTCCGCGGCCGCGGCCGCTGGCGCCAGAACCGCGCAGAGTGCGAGCAGCCATCCGCCGCGGATCCAGCGGGCGGGCGCCGATGCAGCGGACGGGTGGGTGGGCATCAGGGCGTCTCCTGGGTGAGCGCCATGACGATGCGCACGCGCGCATCGACCCGGCTGCGGGCCACGTAGGCGATGGCCGCGCGGTTCTGGGCGACCAGCGCCACGGCCGTGGCGTCATCGGGCACCTGCAGCGGCGGCGAGGTCTGGCCGGAGAACACCAGCCGTGCCCAGTAGGCGTCGATTTCGGCCAGATTCTTGCGGACCAGCTGCCAGTAAAACCGCTGTCGCTGGTCGCCGCCGCTGATGTCGATCGGGAATGCCACCAGGCCCGACGGCAGCCGGCGATAGCGGCCCATGAAGATGTTCACCGCATCGGCGGACGCGAGTGCGCTGACCCCGCTGGCCGGGTTGACGACGATCACCAGATCCTCGGGAGCGGGCTCTGCGGCGCTGAGGCGCGTCAGTGGCAGCGCCAGCAGCAGGGTGGTGAGCAGCCAGGTCAGCGGGTTGTGCATGGCGCGGTCAAAAGACGAAGTCCAGGGCGACGCCGAACAGCGTCAGCGCCGCGTTCCCGCCGGGTGGCGAGCGGTAGTCGAGGATCAGGCGCGAATCCTCGACCCAGACCCGGTCGATCTGGAACTTCAGCGCCCGCTTCGGCCGGAAGTCCCAGCGCAGGCCCAGCGCCACGCCGGTCTGGTTGAACTGGGTTGCCGCCTGCACCGCCGCCGCGCCGGCATTGAGCGGGGCGTAGGCCGGACTGTCGGGCAGGCCGGTGGGGCGGACGTGGTCGTAGCTGTCGACGAAGGCCAGCGACGCGTACGGGGTCACTTGGCCGAGGTCGTACCCGCCGGTGAGCTGCCCGGTATGGGCGTTGATCGACGAGGCGCCGGAGTGCTCGGTGCGGCCGAGGAACAGGCGGGCCTGCAGCGGGCCGGCGTCGTAGGTCGCGCCGGCGACGAAGAACAGCGTGCGCCGCTCGCGGCTGTCGAGGTCGTCGGCCAGCGCCTGCGCCTGCGGCTCGCCGCTGGCGCGCAGGCCGGCGAGCAGCGGTTCGAGCGAGCGCACTGCGTCGAGCTCGAAGACACCGGTGCCCAGGCGCAGGATCCACGGGCCGCGCAGATAGTCGAGATGGCCGCCCCAGACGATCGCCTCGATATCGATCGGATGACGGTCCTCGGCGACGAACGGGTGAACCGCACGCCCGCCGTAGAGCTGGACCGCGATCAGCGCATCGTCCAGCGCCCGGGTCAGCGCCAGTTCCGCGCCGTCAAAGCTTTCGCTGGCGACCACGCCGAACACTTCGGGCGGTGGACGGATCGTGAGCTGCGAATAGCCGATGTCGCGCGAATCCGCGCGCGGAAAGATCTCCCAGCCCAGACGCCCGGCGCGCAACTCCAGGGACTCGTCCCGCGTGTAGCGTCCGAAGGCGCGGGTCAGCTGCGGCTGCCAGCTGCCGTCGGCGTCGAGCCGGGTCACGGCCTGCACCACCGCCTCCCACTGCGGGCTCCAGGCCGCGTTGAGCTGGACGCCGGCGCGGGTGTCGGTGGAGAAACTCAGTTCGCCGGCGCGCGCGCCTTCGCTCTGGTTGATCGAGCGCCGGTATTCGACGCCGGCGGTGTCGTGGTGGAGCGCGGCCAGCGTGCCGAAGCCGCCGAAGGTCACGCGCCGCTCGACGCCATCGCTCGCGCCGGCCGCGTTCGACAACAGCACCGCATAGACTGCGGCCAGCCATTGATATCGGGCCTTGTTCAAGCT
>JBFHQK010000101.1:0-9025 GCA_041592255.1 Fontimonas sp. | reverse complement strand
GCTACCAACCGTTCGCCGCCCAGCCGCTGAACGCGACCGGGCGGGTCAGCGTCAGCTGCAGCCTGCTCGGCATCATCAGCGTGCTGGTCAGCTACAACATCCAGCTCAGCAGCGGCGCCGGCGGCAGCTTCAATCCACGCAAGCTGTACCGCGGCACCGAGCCCCTCGAATACAACCTCTATACCGACAGCGCGCGTACGCAGATCTGGGGCTCCGGCGCCGGCGGCACCAGCACGGTGCAGGACGGTTATCTGCTCGGCCTGTTCACCGTGACCCGGCACTACAGCGTCTACGGGCGCGTGTTCGCCGCCCAGAACGTGCGGCCGGGGCTGTACGCCGACACAATCACCGTGACCGTGAACTACTGAGCCCCTGCGCGCCGCAACCGATCCGGCGTAGGATCCGGACTCCGCATTTGCAGGAGGGGAGTCATGATCGGATACGTCACGCTGGGAACCAACGACCTGCCGCGCGCCGCGGCGTTCTACGACGCGCTGCTGGCTGAACTCGGCGCCAAGCGCATCATGGATTTCGGCACCTTCATCGCCTGGGGCAACAAACCCGGCGCGGCGGCGCTGTGCGTGACCCAGCCCTACGACGGCAAGGCCGCCACCGTCGGCAACGGGGTGATGGTGGCGCTGGCCGTCGACAGCAAGGCGCGGGTCGACGCGCTGTATGGCAAGGCCATGTCGCTGGGCGCAACCGACGAAGGCAAGCCCGGGCCGCGCAGCGAGACGTTCTACGGCGCCTACTTCCGCGACCTCGACGGCAACAAGCTGAACTTCTTCTACATGGGCTGACGCTGAAGCCCCGTCCGCGTCGCGGACGGGGCTTCAGCCTGCACGCAGGCGCAGCAGGAAGCGCGCCAGCGCCGGGCCGAGCAGCACCGCGCCCAGCATGTTGGCGAGGAACATCACCACCAGCAGCAGGCCCATGTCGCGCTGGAACTGCAGCCCGGAGAACAGCCAGCCGGCGACGCCGCCGGCCAGGCACACGCCGGTGAACATCACCGCCTTGCCGGTCTGGCGCAGCGTCGTGACGTAGGCCTGACGCAGGCTCATCGCATCGTCATCGAGGTGGTGGCGCAGCACGTCGTAGACGTAGATGCCGTAGTCGACGCCGATGCCCACGGCCAGCGTCACCACCGGCAGCGTCGCCACCTTGAGGCCGATGCCGGCCACCGCCATCAGCGCGTTGGCGAACACCGTCACCAGCAGCAGCGGCACGCCGATGATCAGCACGCCCTGCCACGATCGGTACGACAACACGATCAGCCCCGCAATCACCGCGTAGACCCAGAGCACGGTGCGCAGCTCGTTGGCCTCGATCACTTCATTGGTCGCCGCCATCACGCCGACGTTGCCGGAGGCCAGCGCGAAATGCACCGGACACGGCGCGCCGTCGGTGACCACTTCGCGCTGGCGCCGCAGCCGCTGTCGCTCCGCGCACACCGCCGGGCGGGCCTCGGCATGGGTGGCGTAGAACTCGGCTGCGTTGTCGGCATTGAAGCGCGTGACGGCATCCGTGATGCGGTGAATCGTCCCGGCACGATGGTCGGCGGTGTAGAGATATACCGGCATCGCGCTGCAGTCGACGTTGAGCAGGCCGGTGCGCGTTTCGACCGGCTTGGTCGCCAGCACCAGGGAGTCGTGGTTGCGCGGCAGCACGCGGAACTTGATGTGGCCTTCCCAGAAGCCGGCGTAGATCTGCTTGGCCACCTGGTGCAGCGCCCGCGTCGACACCACGCCGTCGGTGTTCTCCATCTGCCAGGCGAAGCGGTCCAGCTGGTCGAGCACGTCGTGGTCGATGCAGGCCCAGGGATCGGCCTCAGCGATCACGGTGAAGATGTCGGTGGCAACGGTGAAGTGCGCCGCAATCGTGCGCGAGTCGCGGTTGTAGACCGAGTCGGGCCTCAACTCGGGCACCCCGGCCTGCGCATCGCCGATGATGCGCTGCGGCTGCAGATACAGGCTCGCCCCCAGCACCGCGGCGGCGAGCAGCAGCAGGCCGGCCGCGACCGGGCGCGTCGTCACCCCCGCCATGCGCTGCCACAGCATCTCGCCGGCCTGCGCCAGCCGCGCGCGGCGGGCACGAAAGTCTTCGAGATCCTGCACACGCAGGCGTGACAGCCAGATCGGCATCATCAGCTTGTTGGTGACGATCACCGCCGCCATGCCCAGGCAGGCGTTGACCGACATCTCGCGGATCACGCCGATCGGCACCAGCGCGATGGTGAGAAAGCCGGCGACATTGGTGATCAGGGCGATGCTGCCGGGAATGAACAGGCGGCGAAAGGTCTGCCGCGAGGCCTCGAACGGATCGCGCCCGCTGACGATCTCGTCGGCCCAGGTGTTGACGTACTGCACGCCGTGCGAGGTCGAGATCGCCAGCACCAGGAACGGCACCATGATCGCGAAGGGATCGAGACCGTAGCCGACGCTGCGCAGCAGGCCCAGCTCCCAGATCACCGCCACCAGCGAGCACAGCATCGGCAGCCAGGCCAGGCGCAGGTCACGCAGATACAGCAGCAGCGCGAGGAAGGTGCCCAGCACCGTGAGCAGGAAGAACAGCACGACCTCGCGCGTGGCCGCCGAGACATCGCCGACGACCTTGGCAAAACCGATGATGTGCACCCGCAGCCCCGGATGGTAGGCGGGGTTATCGACGCGCTCGACGCTGAGCGCGCGCCCCGGCACCGTCAGCACGCGCCTGGCGCCGAGCCCGTCGCGGTATTCCAGGCGCACACGCTCGAAGCGGAAACCCCAGTCCGGCGCGCGATAGCGCTCGCCGATCACGGTGCCGGCTGGCAGATGCGCGCGGTCATGGCGCAGTCGCAGCAGATACTTGTCCGGGCTCGTCAGCTGCGCGCGCACCTTGTCTTCGAGATGCTCGGCGACGTGCACATAATCGGTGCGCTGGAAGGTCTCCGGATCCTGCTCCAGCACTTCGGCGTAGACCAGCGCGCCGCGCTGGTCGTTGCTGACCAGCCGCCCGATCACGCCGGCCTTGCCGACATGCTCGCGGATCTTCGCGAACATCGCCGCCGACGGCGCGTAGTCGGCCGGGATCACGTCCTCGGAGCGGAAGCCGCCGTCGACCACCTCGAGGTAGCGCACGTTGCGGGTGAAGATCGATGACAGGCGTGTGCGGTCGATGCCCTTGGTGAACTCGACTTCGGTGGTCGCCAGCTTGAGGCTAGCGAGAAAGCCTTCGTTGTAGATATCAGGCTGCGGGTCCGACGCGGGCTGCAGCAGCGCCACCAGCACCGCGTTGGCGCCGCCGAGATCGGCGCGGTACTGGTCGAACACCTGCATGTACGGATGCCCGACCGGCACCGTCTTGTCGAAACTCGCGTCCGGCTGCAGGCGCAGGGCCTGCAGGCCCATCAGCAGCGTCGTCACCACCAGCAGCACGAGGCTGATGCGCCGACCGCGCGGCGCGTACAGCGCCGGTTCGACGACGCGCAGGATCGACGTGGCGTTCACGGGCTCGGGGGTCTTGGCATGCGGGCCACCAGTGTCTCAGCCCGCGCCGGCCACGGATTCCTCCACAAGGAGCAGATCGCGTCGCGAACGACGCCGCGCGCTCAGGTACCGAAGGCGTAGCGCAGCGACGGGCCGACCGACCAGAAGCCGGTGTCTTCGGCCTCGCCGATCCGGCCGGTCAGGCCCAGGCTCAGGCGCGGCACCGGCAGTGCCAGTTCGCAGCCGAGCGCGGCCGCGCGATACCCGGTGCCCAGTGTCGTCGACACGCTCAGCACCGCGCGGTGGCCCAGCCCCGTCCGCAGCCACAGCCGCGCGTATTCGTTGTCCTGGCGGACCCGCTCTTCGCCGAAGAACGCCTGCCCGGTCTGCGACTGCACGCCGATCTCGGCACCCGCCTGCGCACGCTCAGCCAGCCGATGCTGGTAGCCGACACCGGCGCGCAGATAGCCGAAGTCGACATCGGTGCGCGCCGCGTCGCCCAGCCACCAGTACTCGCCGCCCACACTGAGCACGAAGCCGGCGGCGATGCCGAAGCGCGCGTCGACGCTCAGCCCCGTGCCGTCGGCCGATGCGTTGCCGCTGAGGCCCAAGCCATCGAAGCGGGCATAGCCGAGCTCGGCGACGACGCTGCTGTGCGCCTGCCAGCCCTCCGGCAGCACCCAGGTCGGATCCTGCGCGCGCGGCCAGCGATCCTCACGCTCCGCCGCACCCGCCGCACCCGCCGCACCCGCCAGCAGCAGCGCCATCGCGCCGACGACGATGTTCCTCATCTGTCCCCCCCGGAGTGATTGTTGTACGCAGTCACCGACCGGGTGCGGACCTGGTCGGTGTGCGCGCAGATATTAGCTTCAGTGCGCGGGCGCCGGTTCCACGGCGCCGGCAGCGGCCGCAGCGCGGTAGTCACGGCCGATGTACAGGTACATCGCCGGCACCACGTAGAGCGTGAACAGCGTGCCGATGGTCATGCCCGCGGCGATCACCAAGCCCATCGAGACGCGCGCCGCCGCGCCGGGGCCTGCCGCGAACAGCAGCGGAAACATGGCCACGACCAGCGCGGCGGTGGTCATCAGGATCGGACGCAGGCGGATGCTCGCCGCCTCCTCGATCGCCTCGCGCTTGGTCACGCCCTGCTGCTGCAGCTTGTTGGCGAACTCGACGATCAGGATGCCGTGCTTGGAGATCACGCCCACCAGCGTGATCAAACCGACCTGGGTGTAGATGTTCAGCGTCATGCCCGGCAGATCGGTCAGCTGCATGCCGTTGGTGATACTGAAGATGTTGATCAGCAGCAGCGCGCCACAGATTGACATCGGCACCGTCACCAGCATGATGATCGGATCGCGGAACGACTCGAACTGCGCGGCGAGCACCAGGTAGATGATGATCAGCGCGAAGACGAAGGTCACCGCCAGCGCGGCGCCCTCCTGCTTGAACTGGCGCGACGGGCCGGCGTAGTCGGCCTGGAAATTGGACGGCGCAAGTTCGGCGAACAGGTCCTCGAAGATCTTCAGCGCCTCGCCCTGCGGCACGTCGGGTCGCGGCACCGCCACGATCGAGTTCGAGTTGAGCTGCTGGAAGTGTTCGATCGTGCGCGGCACGGTGCGGCTGCCAATCGTGACGATGGTCGAGATCGGAATCAGCTCGCCGTTGGCCGCGCGCGTGTAGTAGCCCTCGAGCTGCTGCGGATTGATGCGGTCGCCGCGGCTGATCTGCTGGATCACCTTGTACGAGCGGCTGTCGTAGGAGAAGCGATTGACCTCACCGCCGGCGAGCAGCGCCGACAGGTCGGCCGACAGCTGCTGCATGTCCACGCCCAGCAGCGCCGCCTTCTCGCGGTCGATCACGATCGTGCCCTCGGGCTTGTCGATGCGCAGGCGCCCGGCGGCGAAGAAGAACTTCTTCGTCGCCATCGCGCGGGCGATGATCTCGTCGCCCACCTGCGCCAGCGTCTCCGGCGGCGCGGTCGACTTGAGCACGAACTCCACCGGATAGCCCTGGCCGGGCGTCGGCAGCGCCGGCGGCTGGATGCCGGTCCAGCGCAGTCCCGGAATCTGGCTGATCTGCCCCTGAAGATCGGCGAGGACCTGCTTGGTCGAGCGCGTGCGCTCGGTCCACTCGCGCATGATCATGCCCATGAAGCCGGTGTTCGAGCTGCCGCCGGCATTGAGCGTGAAGGCGAAGATATGCATCACGTCGGGGTCTTCGAGCGTGATCTTCTCGGCGGCCTTGAAGTACTGATCCAGATACTCGGGAGAGGAGTAGCCGTCGGTTTCGCTGATCGAGAACGCAAAGCCGAAATCTTCCTGCGGCGCCAGTTCCGCCGGCGTCGAGACGTACAGGAAGTAGCAGGACACCAGCACGATCAGCCCGAACACGCCGATGACATGGTGCGTGTCCAGCGCGCCGTGCAGGCGGCGCTTGTAGGCATTGCGCCAGTGCTCGAACTTGGCGTCGAGATAGTCGGCGAGCCGATTGGGCTCCGCGCCCTCGCCGTGGGTCGGCTTGAGGATGCGCGCGCACATCATCGGTGTGAGCGTCAGCGCAATCACGCCCGAGATCAGCACCGCGCCGGCAAGCGTGAAGGCAAACTCGCTGAACAGCTTGCCGGTGATGCCGGTGAGAAAGCCGATCGGCGCGTACACCGACACCAGCGTGATCGTCATCGCAATCACCGGGCCGACCAGCTCGCGCGCGCCGCGCACGGCCGCGTCGTAGGGTTTCATCCCCTCCTCGATGTGGCGATGCACGTTCTCGAGCACGATGATCGCGTCGTCGACCACCATGCCGATCGCCAGCACCATCGCCAGCAGCGTCAGCAGGTTGATCGTGAAGCCCATCGCGTACATCAGGAACAGCGCGCCGACCAGCGACAGCGGCACGGTCACCGCCGGAATCAGTGCGCTGCGCACCGAGCCGAGGAACAGGAAGATCACCACCAGCACGATCGCCACTGCCTCGATCAGGGTGGCCTGCACCTCCGAGATGGCCTCGCGGATGTATGCGGTGCTGTCGTAGCCGATCTCGGCATCGAGTCCTTCGGGCAGCGCCTGGACGATCTCCGGCCAGACCTTGCGCACGTCCTCGATGACATCGAGGACATTGGCCTCGGGGCGCACCTCGATGGCGATGAAGGTGGCCGGATCGCCGTCCCAGCCGGCGCCCCCGTCGTAGTTCTCGGCGCCGAGCACGACGTCGGCGACGTCACCCAGCCGCACCACCGTCTCGCCGCTGGAGCGCAGCACCAGCTGCTTGAATTCCTCGGCGCTGCGCAGGTCGGTGCGCGCGGACAGGCCGATGCGCACATAGTTGCCCTTGGCCTCGCCGACCGCGGACAGCACGTTCTGGCTGCGGATGCGGCTGTGCACCTCGCTGGCGGTCATGTTGAACGCGGCCAGCCGGTCGGGCTTGAGCCAGATGCGCATCGCGTAGGTGCGCTCGCCCAGGATCTTCGCCTTCTCGACGCCGGGGATCGACGCCAGCTGCGGCTCGACGACGCGGATCAGATAGTCGGTGATCTGGCTCTTGTCGAGCACCTTGGAATAGAACGACATGTACATCGCCGCGGTGCCGCCGCCCTCGGCGATCTCGATGATCGGATCCTCGGAGCCCTGCGGCAGCTGGCTGCGCAGCTTGTTGACCTTGGCCGAAATCTCGGTCAGCGCCTCGTTGGGGTCCTTGTCCAGGCGCAGGTTGGCGGTGATCGTGGCCACGCCCTGCGCGGTGCTCGAGGTCATGAAGTCGATGCCGTCGGCCGAGGCGATCTCGCGCTCGAGCGGCGTGGTGACGAAGCCGTCCATCAGCGCCGCCTCGGCGCCGGGGTAGACGACGCTGACGTTGATCTGCGCGTTCTGCAACTCGGGGTACTCGCGCACGGTCAGCTCGAACCCGGCGCGCAAACCCAGCAGCAGGATGACCAGGCTGACGACGGTGGCCAGCACCGGGCGCTTGATGAAAATGTCGGTGAAATGCATGGGAGTGCCTGTCGGTGGAGGCGCTGCTTCAGGTCTGCGGCGGCGTCGGCGCGAGCTGGGCGTCGGGCGTGAGCGTGTTGTTGATGATCACCGGCTGCTGGTTGCGCAGCTTGAGCAGTCCCGAGGTGGCGACCTGCTCACCCGGCTGCAGGCCCTCGACGATGGCGACGAAGTCGCCGCGGCTGTCGCCGATCTTGACGAAGCGCTGGATCACTTCGAGATCGGTCGCCGCCGGCTGTGCCGGCGCCGCGGCGGTTGCCGCTGTCGCGCTGGCGGCGGCGACCTTCTTCTGCACCACAAACACCGAGGTGCCGTAGGAGTTGTAGCTGATCGCGGTGCGCGGCACCACCGCCAGCTCGCGGCTTCCCGGCAGGCTGAGCACGACGCGGCCGAACTGCCCCGCGCGCAGCAGCTGCTCACTGTTGGGCAGGCGCGCACGCAGGCTGAAGTTGCGCGTGGCGGTGTCGATGCGCGGCTCGACGGCGAGCACCTTGCCGTCGAAGTCGCGATCGGGATACGCATCCACGCGCACGCTCACACCGTAGCCGGGCGCGACCGCGCCGGTGTACTGCTCAGGCAGCGTGAAGTCGATGTCGATCGGATCGAGCGACTGCAGCGACACGATCGGCGTGCCAGCGGCGACATACTGTCCGACGTTGACCTTGCGGATGCCCAGGCGCCCGGAAAACGGCGCGCGGATCTCCTTCTGCGCGATGCGCCCGAGCTGCGCCTCGACCGCAGCCTGGGCGGCGTTGGCCTCGGCGACGGCGGCGTCGTAGTCGGACTTGGAGATCGCTTCGAGCTTGAGCAGCTGCTCGCGGCGCTTGCGGTTGAGCTCGGCCAGCTCGGCCTGTGCCTGCAGGCGCCTGAGCTCGCCGCGTTCGTTGGCCGAGTCCAGCGTCAGCAGCAACGCGCCCTTGGCGACCTGCGCGCCGGAATCGAAATGCAGCGCCTGCACGATGCCGGCTGCCTCGGCGGTCAGTTCAGCGCCGTTGACCGGCACCAGCGTGCCGATGGTTTCGAGGCGGTTGTCCCAGCGCATCGTCGTCACCGCGGTGGCGGTGATCGTCGCCGGGGGCAGCGGCATGTTCTCCAAGTACTGCGCCATCATCTGGTTGCCGAACCATTTGGCGCCGAACACGCCGCCGAACAGCACCAGCGCCAGCAGCAGCAGCACGATCAGGCGGACAGCGGCTTTGCGGCGGTGCGCGCGGCGATGGGCATGCTCGCTGAGCATCGCGTTGGTGTTCGTGGTGAAGTCGTTCATAACCGGTTCCTGCATGGGGGGCGCCTGGTGGCGAAAGCTCAGCGCGCCGCGGAATAGCGCAGCAATTGATCGATGTGGGCGAAGTCCTGCGCGGACAACTCGCCGGTCAGCTGCCGGAGCTGCAGCAGGCCCAGCAGCAGGTTGTAGCGGGTGCCGTTGAGTTCCCGGCGCGCCTGCACCACACGCGACTTGGCGTCGAGCACGTCGGTGATCGTGCGCGTCCCGGCATCGTAGCCGGCCGCGGTTGCCGCTTGGGCGGCCAGCGCGGACTCGAGCGAGCGCCGGTAGGCTTCCGACTCGGC
>JBFHQK010000100.1:0-9078 GCA_041592255.1 Fontimonas sp. | reverse complement strand
GCAGTCAGATCGGAAAGTCGCAGAAGATGCCGCACCATTATCGTTTGCTCCAATGAAAAAGGCCGCGCGGTGCGCGGCCCGGATCCGCTCCGGAGACCCGGACAACGGACGCCGATCAGGCCAGGTTCTTCTCGACGAAGTCCCAGTTGACCAGGGCCCAGAAGTGCTCGAGGTAGCTCGGGCGGGCGTTGCGGTAGTCGATGTAGTACGCGTGTTCCCAGACGTCGCAGGTCAGCAGCGGCTTGCGGCCCTCGGTCAGCGGCGTGGCCGCGTTCGAGGTGTTGACGATCGCGAGGCTGCCATCGCTGTTCTTCACCAGCCAGGTCCAGCCCGAGCCGAAGTTGCCGATCGCCGATTCGGTGAACTGCTTCTTGAAATCGTCAATGCCGCCGAAGGCCTTGACCAGCGCGTCGGCGAGCTTCTTGCCCGGCGGCGTCTGCTTGGGCGTCAGGCAGTTCCAGAAGAACGTGTGGTTCCACACCTGCGCGGCATTGTTGAACACCTTGCCGGAAGACTTCATGACGATGTCTTCCAGGCTCATGTTCTCGAACTCGGTGCCGGCGATCAGCTTGTTGCCGTTGTCGACGTAGGCCTTGTGGTGCTTGCCGTAGTGGTAGTCCAGCGTCTCGGCCGACATGTGCGGCGCCAGGGCGTCGCGCGCGTAGGGGAGTTCGGGGAGGGTCATTGCCATTGTTATTTCCTTCAGTGTGCTTGGGCGCAGGCGCCTGCGATTCGGTCCAAGGGGCGAACAAAATAGGCGACGGGGGAGTCAAATTCAATAGTCGTCAGGCTCACGTTCCCCTGCGCGTCATGTCGACGCGTATAATCCGCCGCCGTTATCACTCCCGTGCTGGAGACCTCGATGGATGCACTCGAGCGCATCAAGAAACAAGTCACTGAAAACCCGATCATTCTGTACATGAAAGGGACCCCCGATTTCCCGCAGTGCGGGTTCTCCGCGCGTGCGGTGCAGGCGATCAAGGACTGCGGCGTGCCGTTCGCCTACGTCAACATCTACGAAGACGAGGAGGTCTATCGCGCGCTGCCCAAGTTCGCGAACTGGCCGACGTTCCCCCAGCTCTACGTCAAGGGCGAGCTGATCGGCGGCTGCGACATCACGCTCGATCTGCACCAGTCGGGCGAGCTGGCGAAGATGCTCAAAGAGGCCGTCGGCGACCAGCAGGCCGCCTGACGGACGGCGTCGATGCACGCGCCAACGCCCGCAGCTGCGGGCGTTGGTCGTTTTGGGGCGGTGGAATCAGGCCGTCGGGCTGAACAGCACGGCCTCGGCGATGCGCTTGCGCGTTGCGCTGCCGCACAGCGCCTCGACCAGCTGCAGTGCGAACGCCAGGGCGGTGGCCGGCCCCTGGCTGGTGATGCAGTGGCCGTCGACGACCACCGGGCGGTCGACGAAGTGCAGCAGCGCGTCGCGGAAACTCGGATAGCAGGTCGCCTGCTTGCCGTCGAGCAGTCCGTGGGGCGACAGCGTCAGCGCCGGTGCGGCGCAGATGGCGGCGTACCAGCGGTGGTCGCGGCGCTGTGCATTGAGCTTGTCGATCAATGGGGCGCAGGCGCCGAGCGCACGGGCCCCGGATTCGCCGCCGGGCAGCGCGATCAGATCGAAGTCCTGGGCCGCGACGTCGGCAAAGTGCGTGTCCGCGGTCAGCGTGATGCCGCGCGTGCCCTCGACGGTGAGCGTATCGGCAATGCTGGCGATCGTGACCTCGACATCGGCGCGACGCAGCACGTTGACCAGGGTGATGGTCTCGAGCGATTCGGAGCCGTGGCTGACGGGGACGAGGGCCTTCATCGCGCATCTCCTGTGGAAGTGCCTCGAACGTTACTCCAGTCCGCATCATGTCGTCACTGCGGCCGCGCAATCGGCGTAGAATCGCGCGGTTTTCATATTGACCAGAAGAATCCGGAGATGAGCCACATGTCTGCGTATCGCCATATCAAGATCCCCACGTCCGGTGAGAAAATCACCATCCGTGACGGCAAGCTGAACGTTCCCGAGCAGCCGATCGTGGGGTATGTCGAAGGCGATGGCATCGGGCCGGATATCACCAAGGCCTGTCTGCGGGTCTGGGATGCGGCGGTCGCGAAGGCCTATGGCGGCAAGCGCAAGATCCACTGGTGCGAAACCTATCTGGGCGAGAAGGCGGCGGGGCTGTACGGCGGCAACTACTGCCCGGACGAGACGCTCGAGGTGCTCAAGGATCTGGTGGTGTCGATCAAGGGCCCGCTGACCACGCCGGTCGGTGGCGGCTTCCGCAGCCTCAACGTCGCGCTGCGCCAGGATCTTGACCTGTACGCCTGCGTGCGTCCGGTGCGCCACTACGCCGGTGTGCCGAGCCCGCTGAAGAATCCGGGCAAGGTCGATGTGGTGATCTTCCGCGAGAACACCGAGGACGTGTACGCCGGCATCGAGTACAAGACCGGCACGCCGGAGAACGAGAAAGTCGCCAAGTTCCTGCGCGAGGAGATGAAGGCGAAGTTCTTCGACGGCGCCGGCCTGGGCATCAAGCCGATCTCCGAGTTCGGCTCGAAGCGCCTGATCCGCAAGGCGATCCAGTACGCGATCGACAACGGCCGCGAATCGGTGACCCTGGTGCACAAGGGCAACATCATGAAGTACACCGAAGGCGCCTTCCGCAACTGGGGTTACGAGGTTGCGCGCGAGGAGTTCGGCAGCGTCACGATCACCGAGGAGCAGCTCTACGCCGAGTACAAGGGCAAGCAGCCGGAAGGCAAGATCGTCATCAAGGACCGCATCGCCGACATCATGTTCCAGATGATGCTGCTGCGGCCCGAAGAGTTCGACGTGCTGGCGACGATGAACCTCAACGGCGATTACCTGTCGGACGCGATTGCGGCCGAGGTCGGCGGCGTCGGCATCGCGCCGGGCGCGAACATTGCCGATCACGTCGCGGTGTTCGAGGCCACGCACGGCACCGCGCCCAAGTACGCCAACCTCAACAAGGTCAACCCGGGCTCGCTGCTGTTCTCCGGCGTGATGATGCTGGAGTACATGGGCTGGAAGGAGGCCGCGGATCTGATCACGCTGGTCTATCCGGAAGTGGTCAGCGACGGCATCGTCACCTACGACTTCGCGCGTCAGATCGACGGTGCGACCGAGGTCGGCACCTCGCAGTTCGCTGATGCGCTGATCGAGCGCATTCAGGGCGGCGTCGACCTCGAGGCCAAGCGCAAGGCGCAGCAGGCGCAGCTGGTCAAGGAGCGCAAGCAGCGCGAGATCCGCCGGCTGCTGCAGCCGCTGGAGGAAATGGTCGACACCGGTCGCGTGCCGAACACGGTGGCCGATCTGATGACGCGCTCGCTGATCACGGTCACCGACGCCGAGACGGTCGAAAGCGCGATGCACGTGATGACCGACAACGACATCAGCTCGGTGGTGGTCGAGGCCGACGGCAGCGGCGAGTGGGGCATCCTCACGCGCCGTGACATCGTCGCCAAGATCGTCCATGCCGGCAAGAATCCGGCCACGACGCGGGTCAAGGATGTCTGCACCCGCCCGGTGGTCTCGGTGCCCGCCGAGATGAGCATCCGCGAGGCGGCGGCGAAGATTTCGACCTCCAGCTTCAGCCGCTTCACGGTCGAGCAGGGCGGCAAGATGATCGGCATCGTCACCGAGACGGACATCTTCAACGCCGTCGAGAAGTTTGCCTGGGCGCAGGAGTGAGGCGTCGCGCCAGCGAAGCACTGCTTCGCGCGCCGGCGAACGCCCGGCCATGGAGGGCCGGGCAAGTGTCCGCCGGGCGCGCGCCGTCGCGCCATGGATGGCCGCGAGCCGCTCGTAGGGGGTAGGAATCGCCGGCATGCGCATCGGCCTGCTGATCGTCGGCGACGAGATTCTGTCCGGCAAGCGCCAGGACCGGCATCTGCCGCACGTCATCGAGCTGCTGCGCGCGCGCGGACTCGAGCTGGCGTGGGCGCGCTTGGTGGGCGACGACGACGCCGAGATTGCCGACGCGCTGAGCTGGGCGCGGGCGCGCGGCGACATCGTGCTGTCCTGCGGCGGCATCGGCGCGACGCCGGACGATCGCACGCGGCAGGCGGCGGCGCGCGCGTTTGGCGTGGCGATCGAGCGTCATGCCGAGGCCGAGGCGCTGATCGTCGGGCGCTACGGCGCCAGCGCGCGGCCGGCCCGGGTGCTGATGGCTGATTTTCCCCGTGGCGCCGGGCTGATTCCCAATCCGGTCAACCAGGTGGCCGGCTTCTACTGCGACGACTGCAATTTTGTTCCGGGATTTCCGGAAATGGCTTGGCCGATGCTGGCGTGGGTGCTCGATCAGCGCTACCGATCGCTGCACCGGATCACACCGGACGCCGAGTACCGGCTGCGCGTGATGGGTACCAGTGGCGAGGGCGACCTGCTGCCGCTGATGGAGCGCACGCTGGCCAGCTTCCCCGGCGTCAAGCTGTCGAGCCTGCCGTGCCGGGGTGATGCCGAGCGGCCGCGGCATATCGAATTCGGTTTCAAGGGCGAGCCGGCGCGCGCGGCTGCCGCGTATCGGCAGTTTCACGCCGAGTTGACGCTCGTGCCGGGCGTGATGATCGAGGTGCTGGCTGCGCCCGAATGACGGGGCGCGTCAACGGTGCGGCGCAGGTGCCGGCGCGCGCTCACCTGTCGGGCGCGCCGCCTGCGGTGTTGGCGACGGGCGCACGCAGCCGCGCCGCGCGCGGTGCCGCGACCGAGACCAGCACGCAGGTGGCGATCACCAGCAGCGCGCCCAGCCCGGACCAGGCGTCGATGCGCTCGTTCCAGAACAGCCAGCCCAGGACGCCCGAGAACAGCACCGCGACGTAGGTGAACGGCCCGATCAGCGCCGCCGGCGCACAGCCGTAGGCGCGGGTCAGGTGAATCTGGCCGAAGGTTGCCAGCAAGCCGGCGCCGACCAGTTGCGCCAGTGCCGTCGGGGTTGGCGCACTCCAGCTCCAGGGCAGGGGCAGGCTGGCAATGGCGGTGCCCAGCAGCGCGAAATAGAACACGATGCGCGCCGGCGGCTCGGTGTCGGTCATGCGGCGGATGCTGACCATCGCGCAGGCGGCGAGCAGCCCGGCGGCGGCGCCGACCAGGCCGGCGGTCTGGTCGATCGGCTGCAGGCCCGGCTTGACGATCAGCGCGATGCCGAGCAGGCCCAGCAGCGCGGCGGGGTACACCACGGCTGCCGGTTTTTCCCCGATCCAGAACCAAGCGATGAACGGAATCCACAGCGGCGTCGAGTAGGTCAGCAGGATCGCCTCGGCCAGCGGCAGCCGGGCGATGGCGTAAAAGAACGCATACATCGCCAGGATGCCGAAGCCCGCCCGCCACAGGTGCCCGCCCAGGCGCTGCGTGCGGATGCCGGGGCCGCGCTTGCGCAACAGCCAGGGCAGCAGGATGCCCAGGCCGACGGCGCAGCGCACGAACACCACCACGGCGTTGGGCGTCGTCGCCGCGGCGAACTTGATGCAGACGCCCATGGCCGAGAAGGCCGCGGCGGCGACCAGGGCATGCAGTGCGCCACGACGCAGATCGGTGTGCATCGAAACCGGGGCGGATGGGGGAGGGCGGATCGCGGCGCGCATTGTAGTGTGCGCGGGGCAGGCGCCGCTGGACCGCGCGCCGCGGACCCTTGAAAATGCACGGGTCCGGCCCTATCCGTCGGTCGGACTCCGTTTTCCGAGGTCACGATGCCGATTTACGAGTATGTGTGCGCCGCCTGCGGCGTTGAATCCGAAGTGATGCACAAGATGTCCGAGGCGCCCGGCAACTGTCCGGCCTGCGAACAGCCGGCGCTGACCAAGCTGATCTCCGCCGCCGGCTTCCGGCTCGGCGGCGGTGGCTGGTATGAAACCGACTTCAAGGCGGGCGGGAAACGCAATCTGGCCGGCGACAGCGGCGGCGGCGCGTCCGCGGCCTGCAGTCCGGGCGGCTGCGACAAAGCCGGCTGTGCCGCCAAGGCCGACGCCGCCGCCTGATCCACGGCGCCTGCGGGCGCGGAGTGCTGACTTGACCAATCTGCTGCGTCGCTGGCTGATCGCCGGGATGCTGATCTGGCTGCCGCTGGGCGCCACGCTGCTCGTGATCCGTTTCGTGATCGGGCTGCTGGACACCAGCCTGCTGCTGATTCCCGAAATCTATCGCCCGGATATTCCCGGCCTGGGGGCGCTGTTGTCGGTGGTGCTGGTGCTGGGCACCGGTGCGATCGCCGCCAACTACCTCGGCAACCGGCTGGTGGTGTGGACCGAGGCGCTGCTGTCGCGCATTCCGCTGGTGCGCACGGTCTATGGCGGCATCAAGAAACTGGCCGAGACGATCTTCTCCGACAAGTCGGTGTCGTTCCGCCAGCCGATCCTGATCGAATATCCGCGCAAGGGCATCTGGTCGATCGCGTTCATCACCGGCGCCCCGATCGGCGAGGTCCAGGACAAGACCGCCGAGTACGTGGTGACCTGTTTCGTGCCGACCACGCCGAACCCGACGTCGGGCTTCATCGTGCTGGTGCCGCAGAAGGACATCATCCGCCTCGACATGTCGGTCGAGGACGCGATGCGCCTGGTGATCTCGCTGGGCGTGGTCACGCCGGAGCAGCTGCCGCGCAAGAACGGGACCGAGGCGCCCAGCCCGGCGCCGCTCTGAAGCGCGTGGCCGCTGCCCGCGGCGACAGGTAAACTACCCGGCTTCGGCCGGCCGGCTGTCGGCCGGCCTTGTCATGATCATTGCGCGGTGCGTCCAGCGCCCCTTCAATCCAACATCAAACATGCGTAGTCATTATTGTGGCCAGGTCACCGAGCAGCAGGTCGGCGAGACCGTCACCGTGTGCGGCTGGGTGCATCGCCGTCGTGATCACGGCGGGGTGATTTTCATCGATCTGCGCGACCGCGAAGGTCTGCTGCAGTGCGTGTTTGATCCCGATACGCAGGAGGCTTTTGCTGCGGCCGACCGGCTGCGCTCGGAGTACGTCGTGCAGATTGTCGGCCGCGTGCGGCCGCGCCCGACCGGCACCGAGAACGCGCATCTGGCCACCGGCAAGGTCGAGGTGCTGGGCCAGTCGGTGGTGGTGCTCAACCGCGCCGAAACGCCGCCGTTCCATCTCGACGACGAAACCGTCGGCGAGGATACGCGCCTGAAGTACCGCTACATCGACCTGCGCCGGCCGGAGATGCAGAAGAGCCTGCGGCTGCGCCACCAGGTGATCAAGCGCATCCGCGACTACATGGACGGGCATGGCTTTGTCGACGTCGAGACGCCGATCCTGACCAAGGCCACGCCCGAGGGTGCGCGCGACTATCTGGTGCCGTCGCGCACGCATCCGGGACATTTCTTTGCGCTGCCGCAGTCGCCGCAGCTGTTCAAGCAGCTGCTGATGATGTCGGGGCTGGACCGCTACTACCAGATCGCGCGCTGCTTCCGCGACGAGGACCTGCGTGCGGATCGCCAGCCGGAATTCACCCAGCTCGACGTCGAGACCTCGTTCATGTCGCAGAACGAGATCATGCGGCTGATCGAGGGGCTGGTGAAAGATATCTTCGCCGGCGTGCTGGGCGTCGATCTGGGCGAGCTGCCGCATCTGAGCTATGCCGAGGCGATGCAGCGCTACGGCTCGGACAAGCCGGATCTGCGCAACCCGCTCGAGCTGGTCGAGGTCGCCGACCTGGTCCGGGACGTCGACTTCAAGGTCTTTGCCACGCCGGCCAACGATCCGAAGTGCCGCGTCGCCGCGCTGCGCGTGCCGGGCGGCCGCGAGAAGCTGTCGCGCGGCGAGATCGACAAGTGCACCGAGTTTGTCAAGATCTACGGCGCCCGCGGCCTGGCCTATATCGTCGTCAACGATGCCGCCAAGGGGCGTGAGGGCCTGCAGTCGCCGATCGTCAAGAACCTCCACGACGCCGCGCTCGCCGGCATCCTCGAGCGCACCGGCGCGCGGGATGGCGACGTGATCTTCTTCGGTGCCGACAAGGCCAAGGTGGTCAGCGATGCGCTGGGCGCGCTGCGGCTGAAGATCGGCAACGACCTGGGGCTGACGCAGGCCGGCTGGCGCGCGCTCTGGGTGGTCGACTGGCCGATGTTCGAGTGGGATGAAGAGGCCGGCCGCTGGGCCTCGCTGCACCACCCGTTCACCGCGCCGACGCCGTTCGATGCCGATGCGCTGCGCGCCAACCCCGGCGCGACGCTGTCGCAGGGCTACGACATCGTGCTCAACGGCGTCGAGCTCGGCGGCGGGTCGGTGCGTATCCACCGCGCCGACGTGCAGCAGGCGGTGTTTGAACTGCTGGGCATCGGGCCGGAGGAGCAGCAGCAGAAGTTCGGCTTCCTGCTGCAGGCGCTGTCGTTCGGCGCGCCGCCGCACGGCGGCCTCGCGCTGGGCCTCGATCGCCTGGTGATGCTGATGGCCGGCCGGCCCAGCATCCGTGACGTCATCGCCTTCCCCAAGACGCAGACCGCGCATGATCCGCTGACCGACGCGCCGAGCACGGTCGATCCGCGCCAGCTGCGGGAACTGCATATCCGTTCGGCGGTCCAGCCTAAGGCCGAACCGGGCGCCTCCGCCTGACCTCTTCAAGGAGCTTTACCGCATGTCCAGTTTGAGCAAGCCGCTGCGCCTGGTCGCGTTGCTGTCCGCCGCAACGGTCCTGTCCGCCTGCGACATCGGCGGCATCGGCGACGGCAACAAGCTGGAGACGCTGGAGATCGTGCGGCGTACGGCCTTGATCGATTCCGCGTCGAACGCCTCGTACGTCTGCTTCAGCGACCAGCTGCAGCTGATCGGCACGTTCAGCAATGGCGGCCAGGCGGACTACAGCGCGCGCGGGGTGTGGCGCTCGTCGGACCCGGACGTGGCGGAAGTCAGCAATGGCGACCTGCGCGTGCCGGGCAGCGACACGCTGGCCTACGCCGCGGGCACGATCAAGCCCAAGCAGGCCGGCACCACGATCATCTCCGCCGATTTCGTCGGCCTGAGCGCGAGCTACGAGGTCGAGGTCAAGGTGATTCCTGAGGGCGATTTCGAGTTCGCGCAGCAAGGGCAGACGGACGTGAAGCTCGCGCCGGAGACGTCGCGGGGGCTGACG
>JBFHQK010000099.1:0-9096 GCA_041592255.1 Fontimonas sp. | reverse complement strand
GAATGGTGCGAGCGCGGCGACCGCGGCGATGACCGGCAGCGTGATCAGTGCCGCCGTGGCCATCAGCAGCGGCCAGCGGGTCGAGCCGAGCAGCGACAGTGCGTGCAGCATCAGCGGTGCGGTCAGTTCCTGCTCGGCGTGCAGATACAGCAGCGGCTCGAGAAAGGCGCCCCAGAAACCCAGCAGCACCAGCAGCAGCACCGCGCCATGCGTGGGCAGGGTTTGCGGCACGGCGATCCTGCGCCAGATCGCGAGCCAGCTCAGTCCGTCCAGGCGCGCGGCGTCGATCTGCGGCTGCGGCAGACGCCGCAGCGCGGCATATAAGAGCAGGCACGCCAGCGGCGTGCCGCCGAGCAGGGCGGGCGCCAGCAGCGGCAGCGGCGTGCCGACCGCGCCCAGCGCCTCGAACAGCACAAAGCGCGGGATCAGCACCGCGGTCAGCGGTATCGATGCGGACAGCAGCAGAAACAGCAGCAGCCCGCCCTGTGCGCGCACGGGTAACTGCGTCAGGCCAAATGCCGCCATCGAGGCCAGCGCCAGTGCCGAGGGTACGCCCAGCGCGCAGATCCACGCCGAGTTGAGCAGGGCGCGTGCCAGCGGCACCGCGGCGAAGGCTTCGGAGAAGGCCGCAAGCGTCGGTGCGCCGCTGCGCAGCTGCAGCGCGTTTGTCAGCAGCAATACCGCCGGTGCTGCAAACAGCAGCGCGACGACGGTGATGCCCAGGTGTCGGGGTCGAAGCATGGCGGTCCAGGCAATCACAGTGGAGCGAGTGGCAAAGGGCGCTGTCTATAACAGATCGACCCGGGCCGCAGCCACAGGTATTCCCCGCGGCGTGCCGCCCGGGGCGCCGGCCCCGGCCGGCAAAAAAGGCCGGCTCGGCAAAAAAGCGCAAAAAACCCTGTTGACTCAGAATTTGTTCTGTTATGATGCGCGCCCCTGAGCGTTCCCCGCTTGGGGGAAAGCTCCCGATGGTGGACGTAGCTCAGTTGGTTAGAGTCCCAGATTGTGATTCTGGTTGTCGGGGGTTCGAGTCCCCTCGTCCACCCCAACTCATTGTCGGTAAGTAACTTGGGCTGCTAGCTCAATGGTAGAGCAGCTGACTCTTAATCAGTAGGTTCGGGGTTCGAGTCCCTGGCAGCCCACCAAGTATCGTGACCAGCAGGACGAGGCCCGGCGTACGACCGGGCCTCTTCGTTTGCGGATTCGCAGAGGACGAGGAAACATGCTCCAGCAGATTCGTGATCGCACGACGGGCCTGATTGCCGGCTTCATCGTCGCGATTGTGGTCATTCCGTTCGCGTTTTTCGGCATCGATTCGTTCACCGGCGGCGGCGGCGACCCGGTCCTGGCCAAGGTCGGCGACCAGAAGATTCACGAGTCGCAGTTCCGGCGTCAGTACGATCAGCGCTATCAGCAGCTGGTGCAGCTGATGGGCGATAACTTCCGTGCCGACATGCTGGATCAGCGTCGTCTGCGCGACGCGGTGCTGCGCGACATGGCGCAGGAGACGATGCTGCGGCAGTACAGCGAGTCCGAAGGCTACCGCGCTGACGATGCGACCCTTTTTGCGCAGATCGCACGCGAGCCGGCGTTCCAGCGCGACGGGCGCTTCGACACCCAGGCCTACCGCGATGCGCTCACCCGGGTCGGCTACACGCCGGATCGTTACGAAAGCCAGCTGCGCGACTCGGTCGAGATGAACCAGATGCGCGAGCTGATCGTTGATACCGCCTTCGTGACCGACGTCGAGGCGCAGCAGACCGCGCAGCTGCTGAATCAGCAGCGGACGCTGCAGTACGCGATGTTCGAGGTCCCGCGCTACCGCGAGCGGGTGAGCGTCAGCAGCGAGGAGATCCTGGCGCGCTACGACGAGACCAAGGCCGCGTATCAGGCCCCGGAGCGCCTCAAGCTGGCCTATGTGGAGCTGTCCTTCGATGCCCTGGCGGACGCCTCGGCACCCGAGGAGGATGTGCTCAAGGTGCTTTACGAGGCCGAGAAGGCCGGCCGATTCACGACGCAGGAGCAGCGCAAGGCGCGGCACATCCTGGTCGGCTTCGGCGCCGACAAGGACGCGGCGCGCAAGAAGATCGAGGAGCTCAAGACCAAGCTCGCGGCCGGGGACTCGTTTGCCGAGCTGGCCACGGCGAATTCCGAGGACAGCGGCTCCAAGGCGGCAGGCGGCGATCTCGGCTGGGTGCGCCGTGGACAGATGGTCAAGACCTTCGAAGACGCGCTGTTCGCACTCGACAAGGGCGAGATCAGCGCGGTGGTCGAGACCGAGTTCGGCTGGCACCTGATTCAGCTCGACGACATCAAGCCGTCGGTGGTGCGCCCGCTGGAAGATGCCGACGTTCGGCGCGAGCTGACGCAGCTGTTCCAGGACCGCGAACGCCAGCAGCGATTCCAGGACATGTCGGACAAGCTCGAACAGCTCGCGTTCGAGAATACCGGCTCGCTCGATCCGGTCGCGCAGGCGCTGGGGCTGCAGGTGCAGACGACGGACTGGTTCGTGCGCGGTAGCGGCAGCGGGATTGCTGCCAACGCCGACGTCGCTGCCGCCGCCTTTGCGCCGGATGTGTTGCAGGCCGGCGAGAACAGCAAGCCGATTTCGCTCGGCGGCAATCGCATCGTGGTCATTCGCAAGGCTGACTACGAGGCGCCGCGGCAGAAGCCGCTTGAGGAAGTCACCGACGCGGTGCGTGCGCAGCTGATCGACGAGGCGGCGCGCAAGCTGGTGGCGCAGGAGGCCGCGGAGGTGCTCAACGCCGTGCGTGCGGGGACCGATTTCCAGCAGATCGTCAGCGCCAAGCGCGGCGAACTGCGCAATCCGGGCGCGATCCGCCGCGACGATGCCAAGGTGGAGCGGGCGGTGGTCGAGGCCGCGTTCAAACTGCCGCGTCCGGCCGAAGGCGCGCGCAGCTATGGCGAAGCCGAACTGGCCGATGGCAGCCGAGCGGTCATGGCGCTGGGCGCGGTGACGGCGGCCGGCGATACCGGCGCCGCCGCGGCAAACCTGCGCCAGCGGCAGCGCGAAGCGCTGGCCGGCACGGAGTTCTCGGCCTATCTCAAGCTGATCGAGGACGCGGTGGGCATCGAGATCGTCAATCCGCCGGCAGACGATGCGCCGGTGACGGCCGAAGACTGAACGGCGGCTCGCCCAGCGACTTTGGCGGGACCGAGGCCGTCCGTGGTTCAATCGAACCCGGGCGGCCTTTTTCGTTTGCGCAGGACTCCAACGGGATGAAACTTCACTGGCAGATCGCGGTGGCGCTGATCGCGGCCATCACCGCCGGGGCGGTGGTTGGCGAAGCGCCGTGGTTCATCGACGTGACGACATTCGTCGGCACGCTGTTCATCAATGCGCTGCGCATGCTGGTCGTGCCCCTGATCGTCGGCGCGATGATTCACGCCATCATCGGCATTGGCGCCAGCCCGGAGCTGGGCCGCATCGGCTGGAAGACCGCCGCGTACTTCGCCTGCTCGACGACGCTGGCGATTCTGGGCGGGTTGACGATCATCAATGTGGTCGAGCCGGGCGTGATCGACGGCGAGCCCGCCGGGCCGCGGCTGGGACTCGACGCCAGCACCGCGAAGGTGCTGGAGAAAGTCGAAGGCAGCGGCAGTGCCGATCTCATCGGCGTGATCCTGCGCATGGTGCCGCCGAATCTGGTGCAGGCGGCGGCGGACAACGAGATGCTGGCGCTGATCTTTTTCAGCCTGCTGTTCGGCTACTTTGCCGCGCGCCTGCCGCCTGATCTGGCGCAGACGCAGAGCAGCTTCTGGTCGGGCCTGTACGAAGTGATGATCCGGATCACCGGCTGGGTGATGCGCTTTGCGCCGCTGGGCGTGTTCGCGCTGGTCGGCAAGACCGTCGCCCAGACCGGGTGGGGCGCGCTCGAGCCGCTGCTGCTGTTCTTCCTGTGCGTGCTGACGGCGCTGCTGCTGCACGCCTTCGTCGTGTTGCCACTGCTGGTGCGACTCACCGGGCTCGATCCGGTCCGGCACCTGCGCAACTCGGCGCCTGCGCTGCTGACCGCGTTCTCGACCAGCTCATCGGCGGCCACACTCCCGGTCACGATCAGCTGCGTCAAGCGTGCCGGCGTCAGCGACCGGGTGTCGGGCTTCGTGCTGCCGATGGGCGCGACGGTCAACATGGACGGCACCGCGCTCTATGAATGTGCCGCGGCGCTGTTCATCGCGCAGGCCTACGGTCTCGAGCTGAGCCTGTTCTCGCAGTTCGTCATCGTCGTGCTGGCGCTACTGACCTCGGTGGGCGTCGCCGGCATTCCATCGGCGAGCCTGGTCGCGATCGCGGTGATCCTGACGGCGGTCGGGCTGCCGCTGGAAGGGGTGGGCCTGATCCTCGCGGTCGACCGCATTCTCGACATGGGCAGGACCGCGGTGAATGTCTTCAGAGATTCGACCGGGGCGCTGATCGTCGCGCGGCTGGAAAACGAGATCCAGCCGCCGCGACCCGATGAGCGTTAACAGACCCTAGCGTTGCAGGCCGCGGGCGGTCCTATTCCAGGCCGCCCATGCCGACCACGTTGTAGCCGGCATCGACGTAGAGGATTTCGCCGGTGATGCCGGAGGCGAGGTCGGACGAAAGAAACGCCGCGGCGTTACCGACTTCTTCGATCGTGACATTGCGCTTCAGCGGCGAGGCTTTCTCGGCCATCGACAGCATGCCGCGGAAGCCGCTGATGCCGGCGGCCGCCAGGGTCTTGATCGGGCCGGCCGAGATGCCGTTGACGCGGATGCCCTGTTCGCCCAGTTCCGCAGCCATGAAGCGCACGTTGGCCTCCAGTGAGGCCTTGGCCGGACCCATGACGTTGTACATCGGCACCGCGCGTACCGCGCCGAGATAGGTCAGCGTCAGCATCGATGCCGTGCGGCCCTGCATCAGCGGACGCGCCGCCTTGCCCAGCGCCGCGAACGAATAGCTCGAAATGTCATGGGCGATGCGAAAGCCCTCGCGCGTGACCGCGTCGAGGTACTTTCCGGCCAGCTGCTCGCGCGGGGCGAAACCGATGGAGTGCACCAGCACGTCCAAACCGCCCCAGGCCGTGCCGAGTTCGCGCATCACCTCGTCGATCTGGGCATCCTCGGCGACATCGAGCGGCAGCACGATCTTCGAGCCGCAGCTGGCCGCGAACTCTTCGACGCGGCTCTTGAGGCGCTCGTTCTGGTAGGTGAAAGCCAGCTCGGCGCCTTCCCGATGAAACGCCTCGGCGATGCCGGTGGCAATCGAGCGGTCGCTGGCGACGCCGGTGATCAGTGCTTTCTTGCCTGCGAGGAAACCCATGGCGACTCCTTTGAAGCGATGGCGGGGTGGGGGCGTTCAGGCCCTTGCGTCGCAGCCTGACCGAGTGCGCGCGGGGCCGGCGACCCGCAGCCGGACTAGGACGGCAGGAAGTGAATCGGATAGTTCGGATAGGTGTAGGCCGGAACGTCCTTGGCACCGAAGTTCATCAGCATCACGCGCTGCACGATCTTGCGTTCGAGTTCGGGGTCGTTGAACGTGCTGGACACGAGCACGCAGTCGGTCACCGCGCCGTTGGGCGCGATGGTCAGGCTGATGACGATCTTGCCCGCGCTGAGGTTCGGGTTTTCGCGGGCGGCGCGATTGTAGATGGTGGTGATCGCGCCCTTGTTGCGGTCGAACACTAGCTGGATTTCTTCGAGCGTGCGCCCGGCGATGAGCTTGTCGCCGCCCTGGCCGGGTCGCGAGCGATCCTCGCCGAAGCCCACCGGACTTTCGACGGTCCGCGTCCGGCGTTCGCCCAGCCCGGTGCCCGCCTGGGCACGGCGCGTGGTGCCGGTGGCGGTCGGCGTGCCGATGCCCCCGGAACTGGCCGAGGCGGACTGCTCGATCACGCGGCTGTCGACGCTGTCGGTGCGGCCACCGGCGCTGTCAATCGAGCTCAAGGCGACATCCTGCTGCGCGACCGCAGCCACGCCGGTGTGCAGTGCCTGCAGCTGGTCGGCGAAGGCCATGACGCCGGAGCGGGAGGCGGTTTCGCGCGCGCGCTCGACGGCGCGCTGGCGCAGCACCTCTTGCGGGACTTCGGGGCGGGTTGCCGGCTCGGGCTCGGGCGCGGCCTTGGGCGTCTCGGGTTCGAGCTGTTCGTCCTCGGCGGGCTTGGGCTCCTCGACCTGCTCTGCCAGAGGTGCCGCCTGCTCGGGCAGCAGCTCGACGTAGCGCGACCCGCTCAGCGTTCCGCCGCCGCGCGTCAGGCCGACCAGTTCGAGAAACGGCACGACGACGCCGATGACGAGCAGCGGAATGCCGACCCAGATCACCAGACGCCGGAATCTGCGGTCGGACTCCGCGGCGAGATCCCAGCTCTGCCACTGAATCGCCTGCGCGCTCATCGGCTGCCGCCTCCCTCGCGGTGGGCGACGGCCAGCGAGATCTTTGCGAAGCGCGCGTCGGTGCAGGTCGCCATGATCTTCTTGATCAGCTGATAGGGAATGTCCTTGTCCGCCATGATGTTGATTTCGCCGCGCGTGACGGCGTCCGGTGTTGCCGCACCGACCACCGGCAGCAGCCCTTCCTGGAGCAGACGCGACTTGAGCGGTCCGAGCACGGTGCCGGTGCTGGCCACGGCGTCCTCGACGCGCATCACCAGCGCGTTGTTCACCAGGATCTCATCGCGCGTGACCATCAGCAGCACGGTTTCACGCGGCCCCTGAACGGCGACGGACTCCGGCAGCGACAGCGCGCGGGGATTGGGCAGCACCTCGACCTGCGATGAATTCACCAGCAGGAAGAACACGAGGATGGTGAAGATGTCCATCAGCGAGGTCAGGCTGAGCGCGCCCGGCCGGTTGCGTTTGCGCCGCCGTTCGAGCCGCTGCGTGCGCAGGGTGTGCGCGCGAATCATGGTGCACCCTCAAGCGCCGGTGCGTCGCCCACGGAGATCTGCGGGAACATGTCGACGAGCCCGCCTTCGTGTGCGGCGGGCAGGTAGTGCACCGTATCCATCGCCTGGATCAGCACGTCGTAGGGGATGCCGGCCTCGAGAAGCAGGGTGATGCGGTCCTCGGCCGGCGCGCTGTTCTTGATCTCGGCCAGCGTGCGGCCCAGCGCTGCGTAGCTGTAGCCGTTGTCCGCCCGCAGCCAGCTCTGCACGGTGACCCCGTCGCGGGTCAGCGTCAGGCCGCTGTCGCGAATCACGACCGCCAGACCGCGCGGCTTCTGCTCCTGCGGCGGCTGTGCGCGCGACGTGTCGGGCAGGTCGAGTTCCTTGATCGTCAGCTGCGTGAATACCGCCGTGATCAGCAGGAACGGGACCAGCGCGACCATCAGGTTCATGAAGGCCGTGATGTTCAGATCCGCCACGTCCTGGCGGCGTGCACGGCGCATCCGGGCAAACATCAGTTCTTCAGGCCGAGGCTGTTGAGGAACTTGATGGCCGCCATCTCGACACTGTCGATGAGGTCGTTCGCCTTCGACTGCAGCCAGGCATGCGCCAGCAGCAGCGGGATCGCCACCATCAGGCCGAAGGCCGTGGTGTTCATGGCTACCGAGATCGACGCCGACAGCAGGTTGGCCTTCTCGGCCGGATTGACGTTGGCGACGGCGTTGAAGCCGTGGATCAGACCGATGATCGTGCCCAGCAGGCCCAGCAGCGTCGCGATGTTGGCAAACGTCGCGAGATAGTGCGTGCGACGTTCGAGCAGCGGCGTGACTTCCATGATGCTCTCTTCCATCGCCATCTCGATCTCGCTGCGCGTGGCGTCGCCGCGCGCGCGCGCCAGGCCGAAGCCGAGCACGCGACCGATCGCGGTCGCCGACTCGCTGGCGAGCTGTTCGGCGGCGTCGTGGCGGCCGTGGTTGAGCAGCGGCAGCAGATCGGTCCAGAGGGCGCGGTTCTCGGCGTTGGCGCGGCGCAGATACAGCGCGCGTTCGAGCGCGATCGCCAGGCCGACGATCATCACGATCAGGATCGGGTACATGAACGCGCCGCCGCTCTGGAAGAAGCGAAGGACGGTGGCAATGAACTCCATGGGTCAGCCCTCTGTGTCTCGAATGCGTGGGACGGAATAGTAAGTGGTTGCAGCAGGGTTGCGCGTCAGCGGCCGCCGGGGGTGACCACCCCTTTCTGCTTCAGGGCACCGCTCAGCGCGTTGTAATACTCGATCTGGCGGACGAAGGTCTCCTCGTCCAGCGGCGCGAGTTGTTCCTGCAGCAGGCGTGCAGGACGGTCCATGCCTTCCTCGGGGCGCGCTTCGCGCCACGGCATGATGTAAAGGCCGATCGGCGATTCACGTTCGCCAACGATGGTGGTGCCGGCGCGGGGCTCGGCCTCGTGCGTGGCTGCCTGCGGCAGCCCGCCGATGGCCGGCAGTTCGTCCTGGGCCAGCGCGGAGCCGGCCAGCATCAGCAGCGTGCAGCCGACGACCGGGAGCATGCGGCGCGCGCTCATCGGCCGGCCTCCGCTGCGGGCGCAGGAGCGCTGCCGGTCGCTGCCGGGGTCGCCGGGCTGGTCTTGGCCTCGATTTCCGCGATCCAGGCCAGCACGCGCAGCTCGTCCGGGGCCGCGCTGCGCTGGTACGCGCGGTAGTGGGGCAGCGCCGCGGCCGGCTGGCCCAGATGCGCGTCGAGCAGGATGCCGAGGTTGTAGTGCGCCAGTGCGTAGTCCGGATCGAGCGTGAGTGCGCGTTCGTAGGCCAGACGTGCGCGGTTCAGGTCGCCGGCCTCGCGATACAGGATGCCGAGCCAGTTGAAGGCCACGGCGTTGGACGGGTTCAGCGTCGCGGCCTTGGCCAGCGCGCCGATCGCCTGCTCGCGGCGGTTCGATTTCGCATACAGGATGCCGAGGTTGGTCCATGGCCCCGAGTGCTCGGGGAAGTCCTGGGCCAGCGCCACCAGCGCCTTCTCGCTCTCGCCGATCTGGTTTGCGCGCCACAGCGCCATCGCCGCAGCGAAGCGCGCCTGCGGGTTGTCCTGGGCCGGCGCCGCGGTTTCCGCGGCGGACTGGGGCTCGGGCGACGGCGGCTGCGCGGGTTTTTCGCGCAGCATGCCGCAGCCCGACAGCAGTGTGGCGATGGCCAGCGCGCACAGGCGCGGTGCCACCGCGCGCTCAGTCG
>JBFHQK010000098.1:0-9266 GCA_041592255.1 Fontimonas sp. | reverse complement strand
CGTAAAAACCCTCGTCGACAAACGCGTCGCCGGTCGGCCGCTCGGAGGGTGCCCGCAACACCTCCGATCCACGGGTCACCGCCACCACGCCGAACGGCCCGCCGACCTTGTGGCACTAGCCGATCATGTCGAGGTAACGCACCTCGAAGATGCGCAGCGGCAACACGCCGCCGGGGAACAACACCGTGCCCAGCGGGAACAGCGGCAGCGACTCCAGCGTCAACGCGGGTTCCATCGCAGCGCCCGCATCAGGCCCCGGTTGTCGGCACCACCATGGTGCCCATCAGGACTGCAGCGCCGGCTCCGGCGCACCGGCCGCCACCGGCTTGAGCTTGTCCAGCGCCGCGCGCAGATGGCCGACCGTGCGATCGATGTCGTGCAGTTTCTCGAGTCCGAACAGGCCGATGCGGAAACTCTGGAAATCCGCGCCTTCGTCGCACTGCAGCGGCACGCCGGCGGCGGTCTGCAGGCCGAGTTCGGCAAACCGCTGCGCGCTGCTCAGGGCCGGATCCCGCGTATACGACACCACCACGCCCGGCGCCGCGTAGCCCGGCGCGGCGACGCTGGGAAAGCCGTGCGCGGCGAGCAGCCCACGGACCTGGTCGCCCAGCGCCCACTGCGCCGCGCGCAGCGGCTCCAGCCCGACGGCGAGCGTCGCCTGCATCGCATCGCGCAGGCGCAGCAGCGCATCGGTCGGCAGCGTCGCGTGATAGGCGTGGCCGCCGTTTTCGTAGGCGCGCATGATCTGCAGCCATTTGTGCAGGTCGGCGGCGAAGCTCGTGCTGCGCGTCTGGCCGATGCGCTCCAGCGCGCGTGCGCCGAGCATCACCAGCGCCGCGCAGGGGCTCGCGCTCCAGCCTTTCTGCGGCGCGCTCAGCAGCACGTCGACGCCGCAGGCGTGCATGTCGACCCAGACCGCACCCGAGGCCACGCAGTCGAGCACGAACAGACCGCCGTGCGCGTGCACCGCCGCGGCCACGCGCTGCAGGTAATCGTCGGGGAGGATCATCCCCGACGCGGTTTCGACATGCGGCGCGAACACCAGATCCGGTTTTTCGCGCTGGATCGCGGCCTCGACTTCGGCGATTGGCGGCGGCGCGTACGGCGCCTGCGCACCGGCGGCCAGCGGCTGCGCCTGCAGCACCGTCTCGCGCGCGGGAATGCCGCCCATCTCGAAGATCTGCGACCAGCGGTAGCTGAACCAGCCGTTGCGGATCACCAGGCAGTGACGGCCGCCGGCGAACTGGCGCGCGATCGCCTCCATGCCGAAGGTGCCGCCGCCGGGGACGATCACCACCGCCTCGGCGCGATAGACCTGCTGGAGCATCGTCGACAGCTCGCGCATCGCGTGCTGGAACAGGGCCGACATGTGATTGACGGCGCGGTCGGTGAACACGACCGAGTATTCGAGCAGACCGTCGGGATCGACGGCCGGAAAGTGACGCGACATCGCGGACTCCTGATCTGCGGCCGGCGGAGCGGCCCATTGTCGCGGCTGGACCCGGCGCGGACAAATCGCGCGCGGCGCACAATAGGCGCCGATTCGGAAGCCGCGGTGAACACAACGTCCTCAGCCCACGACCTGGCCGGCGCCAGCCGCGTGCGCCTGCCCCCCGGCCCCTGGCCCAGCGTGCTCGACTGTCTGTGCGCGCTGTTTCCGGCCATCGGTCGCGAGGTCTGGTGCGAGCGCTTCACGCGCGGCCGCGTGCGCGACGCCCAGGCCCGGGCGCTCGACGCCGCCACCCCGCATCGCGCGCAGCTCGAGGTCTACTACTTCCGCGAAGTGCCCGACGAAGCCGAACTGCCGTTCGACGAAACCCTGCTGCACGTCGACGCGCATCTGGTCGTCGCCGACAAGCCGCACTTCCTGCCGGTGATCCCGGCGGGGCGCTTCGTCGAGCAGACCCTGCTGCGCCGGCTGATGCGCCGGCTCGGCAACCCGGATCTGGTGCCGCTGCACCGCATCGACCGCGCCACCGCCGGGCTGGTGCTGTTCTCCGCCCACCCGGCAACGCGCGCGGCCTACCAGGCGCTGTTCCGCGAGCGGTGGATCGACAAACGCTATCTCGCCGTCGCCGCGCGGCTGGACCCGCTGCCGGCGCTGCGCCGCAGCCGGCTGGTCCCCGGCGAGCCGTTCTTCCGCATGGCCGAGGTCGAAGGCGAGGCCAACAGCGAAACCCGCATCACGCAGCTGTGCGCGCGCGGCGCGCTGGCCGGCTACGCGCTGCAGCCGGTCACCGGCCGCAAGCATCAGCTGCGCGTGCACATGGCCGCGCTCGGCGCCCCGATCCTCCACGACCCGCTGTATCCGCAACTGGGGCCCGAACAGGCGGACGATTTCACCCGGCCGCTGCAGCTGCTCGCCGAGACGCTGGCCTTCGTCGATCCGCTGACGCAACAGTCGCGCCGCTTCCACAGCACGCTGCGTCTGCAGCACTGGCCGGACTGAGGCCGGCGCGGCGCTACACTGCGCCCATGATCCGCACCCTTCTGCGCATGGGCGATCCGCGCCTGCTGCACGTCGCACAACCGGTCGAGCACTTCGGCACGCCGGCGCTGCATGCGCTGATCGCCGACCTGCACGACACGATGCAAGCCGCCAACGGCGCCGGCCTCGCCGCGCCGCAGATCGGCGTGCCGCTGCGCGTGGTGATCTTCGGCGTCGACCACAACCCGCGCTATCCGGATGCCGAGACGGTGCCGTACACGGTGCTGTGCAATCCGGTGCTGACGCCGCTGACCGATGACACCGAGGACGGCTGGGAAGGCTGCCTGAGCGTGCCCGGCCTGCGCGGCCTCGTGCCGCGCTGGTCGCGGCTGCGCTACAGCGGCTGCGACGCCAACGGCCAGCCCCTCGTGCGCGAGGTCAGCGGCTTTCACGCCCGCGTCGTGCAGCACGAAACCGACCACCTCGACGGCATCCTCTACCCGATGCGCATCCGCGACCTGCGCCGCTTCGGCTTTACCGACGTGCTGTTCCCGGGGCAGGCGGGGGTCGAGGACTAGTTCCGCGTGCCATGCAGCTGGTCGTTGAAGTCCGCCAGTCGCTCCTGGTCGGCCGGATGCAGCGCCTGCACCCCGTCACCGCTGAGCCCGAGCGCATCCGTGATTTTTTCCGGCAGCGTCCTGATCCGCGGACCCTCGGTGCCCAGCCCGGGCAATTGGTCCTGCAGCCGGCGCAAGTTGCGGTCGATCCGAAGATCGTTCAGAGACTCCACCGACGGCGACACTTCGATATCCGGAAGCCGCGTCGGCGCGTCGCCTTCCGGGTCGGCGGCTTCCGCAGGGGCCTGAGACCCGCCACCGCCTGCGGCGGCACTGCTGTCGAGCGACAGCCGCAGCTCGGCATCCGCGCGCGTGGGTGCAAGCGCGGCCGTGAGCAAGCACGCGCCGGCAAGGACCCCGCAGAATGGGCTGCGTTTTGCCGCCTTCGGCATCAGGCCGCACGCCCCCCGCAGCCGGCGGCGTCTTCTCCGCCGATCAGAACTTGTAGTAGCTGCCGTTCAGGTAGGTCGCGACGGCGTCGATGTCCTGGGCGGACCAGTCCAGGTCGTTGCCTTGCGCGCAGCGACCCACTTGCGCGTGCAGCTTGGCGAGATCTTTGACGCGGCGATCCTGGCGCGTGTAGACCTCGCTGCTGTGGCAGGACGTGCAGTGAGCTTCGTGCAGTTCCTGCCCCTTGTCAGCGGCCACCGCGACGGAACTTGCGAGCAGCGGCAGCGCGATCAGCAGGGTGCGAAGTTGAACGGTGCGAGTCATGTTCGAACCTCCCCGGAACGAGATGGGCGCCAGTGTAGCCTGCAGCCCTGCGAACCCGAACACCACCCGACGCGCCCGCCAGACGCCGTCAGCATGCCCACGGCGCCGCCATCGGGCCGGCTTGCCGGCGCGCTGACCGCATGCACATTCCGGCGCTCGGGCGCGGCGTTCAGGTTTTCTTGCGTGCGGCGTAGTAGGCCGCGATGGCCGGGTGCGCTGCCATCCGCGCAGCGTGCTCGACCAGTGCCGGCGCGACGCGATCCACCAGGTCCTTGGGGATGTGGTCGAGCATGCCGGAGCGCAGCCAGCGGGTCAGCATCCACACTTTGAGATCGGCAACCGTCAGGCGCTGGTCGGCGAAATGTGCCCCGCCGGCGGCCGCGAGCCGCGCCTGGAACTGCTCCAGATAGCGGGGGATCGGGCCGTCCGCCAGCGCCGCGCGCGCCTGCTTTTTCTGCTCGTTGTCCAGGCTCATCGTGGCGCCGATCTGGTTGTTGAGATCCTCGACGGCGTCCATCACCTCGTCGCACAGCAGCGCCTGCACGTCATCCTGCGGGTACAGGCCCGCGAGCCTGCCGACGTAGCGGTTGATGCTGTTGGACTGGGACACCCGGCGGCCGTCGACATCGAGCACCGGCAGCGCGCGGAACGGCATCGCGTCGCGCTGGGCGGCCCAGTCCTTGGGCGCGATGCGCCGGTCCGCGAAGGCGATGCCGCCGAGGTGCAGGGCCAGGCGCGCGGGCTCGCCGCGGCCGCCGTCGAAATCGAAGTAGATCAGTGTGAGCTGGGGCATGGCGATCTCCAGGTGCAGGCTCCGCAGTGTACGCTTCGGCCCATGCGACGAAATCCTGTGCATGGCCCCGATCGGTGGGCGCCGCTGCTGCCGGCGGACGACCCGCCAGCCGACCGCGACTACACGGTGCAGACGCGGATCTGGCGCTATGCGGGCGCCGGCGGCTGGCATTTCGCCCGCCTCTCGCCCGAGCAGTCCGCGCAGATCAAGTCACGTTTCGCCAGCAGCGCACGCGGCTGGGGCTCGATCCACGTGCACGTGCGCATCGGCCACACCGCGTGGAGCACTTCGCTGTTCCCGGACCGCAAGTCCGGGACCTACCTGTTTGCGATCAAGGCCGAGGTGCGCAAGGCCGAGCAGCTGGCGGATGGCGATGTTATCGAAGCGCAGCTGCGCATCGACTGAATCCCGCGGCGGCGCGCACCGCCGCAGTCAGTGCAGGCGCGGAATGAAGCGCGGTACGCGCTGCTGATAGTCCGGATAGTCCGGGTATTTGCCGGCCTGCAGGCGCTCGCTGAGCTTCGAGCTGCCCTGGAACAGCAGGATCAGCAGCAGGCACCCGGCGATGCTCCAGTTCAGCGCACCCGTGGCCGACACGCTGAACAGGAAGAACACGACCCACAGCGCCTGCTCGGCGAAATAGTTCGGATGCCGCGAGTAGGCCCACAGCCCGGAGCTGATGAAGCCGCGCGCGTAGTCGCCTTCCAGCTTCGCTCCACCCTGCAGGCGGCGTTTCTTCTCGGCCTGGAAATTCCATTGTTGCTGGTCGGCCACGGTTTCGAGCACGACCAGACCGACGAACAGCAGCGCCAGCGCCGCGTCGAACAGCGTCGGCGCCCCGCTCCCCTGCACGAGCACGACCGGCAGGGCAATCAGCAGCAGCAGCGCGTTCTGGTACAGGCAGATGAAACCGAAATGGAATGCGGTCCAGCCCAGACGCGTGTTCAGCCCGGGCTGCTGGCGCACGTGCGCCCAGCGGTAGTCCTCGGTGCCGCTCCAGAACTTCCAGCTGTAGCCGCCGTGACGCGAGAAGTTGTACGTCAGGCGCACGCCCCAGAGCGTCGCCAGCGCCGCCATCAGCACCATGCGCGGCTCGTAGCCGGTCTGCGCGGTCGCGATCCACGCATACAGCGGCGGGGTGATGCTCCACAGCTTGTCGACCTGGCTGACGTTGCCGCTGAGCTCGCCGACGACAAAGCACAGCAGCGTGATGCCCAGCATGGTCGCGCTCAACGTCTGCAGCAGCGCCAGCTGCGCCGGCGTCGGTGCCAGGTCATAGCGCCACACCAGCACCGGCAGTGCAGCAAGGACCAGCAGCAGCCCCAGCGAGGTGCGGCTCATCGTGCGCCCCGCGCTCAGGCCGCCGCCTGCGCCACGGGAACCTGCGCCTGCGCCTGCGCCATGTCGCGCGCCGCGACGTAGGCGAAGGTCATCGCCGGCCCCAGCGTCGAGCCGGCGCCGGCATAGGTCGGCCCCATGACCGCATCGGCGGTGTTGCCCACGGCATACAGACCCGCAATCACGCCGCCATCCTCGCGCAGCACGCGGGCGCGCGCATCGGTGACCAGTCCGCCCTTGGTGCCGATCTCGCCGGCGTCCAGCTTCACCGCGTAGAACGGCGGCTTCACGATCGGACCGAGGCAGGAGTTGGGCTTGACGCTCGGATCGCTGTAGTAGGTGTCGATCGCGGTCTCGCCCTTGTGGAACTCGAGATCGACGCCGGTCTTGGCGTAGCCGTTCATCTTCGCGACCGTGTCCTTGAGCCCGGCAGCGTCGACGCCGATCTTGGCCGCAAGCGCATCGAGCGAGTCGGCGCGGTAGTAGACCTTGTCGAGCCAGTCCTTGGGCAGCTTTGCGTCCGGCTCGATCTGGCCGGGCAGGAAGATGCCCATCGGGTACTTGTAGCGGAAGGTCGCGTCGAACACGAGCCAGCACGGCACGGTGCCGTTGCCCTTGGCGTCGTCGGCGTACATCGCGTTGCGGAAGTCGGGATAGGCCGCGGCTTCGTTGACGAAGCGCCGGCCCTTGCGGTTGACCGCGACGCAGCCGGGCATGCCGCGTTCGACGAACAGCGTCACCTGCTGCGCCGCACCCGGCTTGTTGACCGTCGGCGAGCCCCAGACCAGATCCATGTGGCCGAGCGCAGCACCGATCGCCTGGCCGGCGCGGATGCCGTCGCCGCGGTTGATCGGCGGCGCCGCGGTCCACGCGACCCGGGTCGGCTTGGCGAGGTACTGCTCGCGCATCTGCTGATTGGATTCGAAGCCGCCGCAGGCGAGCACCACGCCGCGGCGGGCGCGGTAGCGCAGCGTGCGGCCTTTCTGACTGACCGTGAGGCCGACGACGCGGCCGTCCTCCTCGATCAGCGATTCAAGGCCGGTGTTGAGCTGCAGCGGCAAATTGCGCTGCATCATCGCGTAGCGCAGTGCCGCGACCATGCCCTGTCCCAGCACCTGGCGGCGGTCACGATGGGTCTTGCGGCGCCAGGCAAAGTCCAGCCAGTAGCGCAGCAGCAGCTTGAGCGTCAGCCGGATCCAGCCCGGACCGCGCGAGAACAGCGTGTGCGCCTCGATCTGGTCCATCGCGATGCGCCCCATCAGCAGCGTGCCGGGGAATGACTCGCGCTGGCGGTCGAACTCGGCGCCGAGCAGGCGCGCATCGAAGGCGTCGGGCTGCATCGAGCGCCAGCCGGCCTTGCCGCCGGGATGCGTGGGGAAATAGTCCGGATACTTGGGCACGTTGTGGTAGTGCACACCAAACGTCCGCGCCAGGTAGCGCACCATCTCCGGCGCGTTCTTCAGGTAGGCCTCAAGGTTGGCCTGCGGCACCGCATCGCCGATCAGGCTCTTGAGATAGGTCAGCGCCTCCTCGTAGGAGTCGCTGCCACCGGTGCGGGCGATATCGTCGTTGCAGGGAATCCAGATGCCGCCGCCCGACACCGCGCTGGTGCCGCCGTACTTGTCGGACTTTTCGACCACCACCGCCGACAGGCCGTGGCTCTGCGCGCACAGCGCCGCGGTCAGGCCGCCACCGCCGGAGCCGACGACGACGACGTCGAATTCCTGATCCCAGCGGTTTGTATCGTTCGTGCCCATCACACTGCCCCGGTCGTTACAGGATCTTCAGATGAAGAAGTCCGCGTTGTCCTTGCCCAGCAGCACGCCGCCGTAGTTGCGGCCGAACTGGTCGGGGTTGTTGGCGTAATGGCCGCGCGCGGCCAGGATGTCGAACAGGTAGCGGTGCAGCGGGAAGTCCGTGAAGATGCCGCGCCCGCCGCAGGCCGAGAACAGCTGGGTGACGTGGCGCGCGCTGCGCTCGACCACCTGCGAGGCCTGGAACCGGAACAGCAGCCGCTGCTGGATGTCGTCGAGCGGCTGCTTGTTGCGGATCTTGGTCTGCAGCAGGTCGAAATTGCGCCGCAGCACCAGCTTCATCTCGTCGACGGCAACCGCGGTCTCGGCAGCGGCGAGCTGCGCCGGCCCCTGCTCCGAGGTCTTGTTGCCCATGTCGCCGACGCGCACCTTGGCGAAGTCGAGGAAGGTGTCGAGCGCACCCTGCAGCGCGCCGATCGCCGCGGTCGACACCGCGCGCACGAAGATCTGACCGAACGGCAGCTTGTACAGATCCGAGGTGAAGGTCTCGCGGCCGGGATTGGTGCCCATGAAGCCGTCGGAGGCCTTGTGCGTGCGGTACTCGGGCACGAACACGTCCTTGACGACGATGTCGTTGGAACCGGTGCCCTTGAGGCCCATCACCTGCCAGGTGTCGACGACCTCGAAATCCGAACGCGGCAGCAGGAAGGTGCGGTACTCGGGCGGCTGGCCCTCAGTGAAGATCAGACCGCCGAGGAACACCCAGTCGCAGTGGTCGATGCCGCTGGAAAAACCCCAGCGCCCGGAGAAGCGGAAGCCACCCTCGACCGGCTTGACCTGCCCCTTGGGCATATAGGTCGAAGCGATGCGCACGTTGCTGTCCTTGGCCCAGACGTCGGCGGCCGCGCGCGGATCGAACAGCGCGATCTGCCAGTTGTGCACGCCGATGACGCCGTAGATCCACGCCGTCGACATGCAGCCTTCGGCCAGCGCCATCTGCACGTCGTAGAACACCTGCGGGTCCATCTCGTAGCCGCCGTACTGCCTGGGCTGCAGCACGCGGAAGAAGCCCGCCTCCTGCATCTCGGCCACCGTTTCGGCCGGCACCTTGCGCTCGGCATCGCATTGCGCGGCGCGCGCCTTGAGGCGCGGAATCATCTCGCGCGCACGCTGCACCAGCACTTCGGGGCTGACGAGCGACACGGTCTTCGGGCTGGTGGTGGTTTGCACAGCGGTCTCCTTGCCTGTGTGCCGGCCACGCGCCGCCAGGGCGCGCAACCGGCCGATGTGTCCGGCTTTTTCACAGAATTCCGCCAGGCCAGCATCATCCGAAATGACTAGCCGCTCACGGCAGCGGCTCGATGCGCAACTCGACTTCGCCCGCCCCGGGCAGGTTTTCGATCACCAGGCGGCGGGCGTGCGCCGGCGAGGTCTGCACCGCGCCGGTGAGCGTGACGCGGTAGCCATTGGGGTAGTGCAGCGCGACCGGCACGAAGATCTCCGTCGGCGCCGTCGCGGCGCGCGGCGTGTAGCGGTAGTGGAAGGCGCCGGTGGCGGGATCGAACGACAGTGCCAGCGGAATGCCGGCGGTGGCCTGCGGATAGGTGCGGCTGAGCACCTTG